>NZ_JBSVWN010000003.1:0-235937 GCF_054071325.1 Pseudomonas sp. SDO5215_S409
CCCCACACCGGGCACGCCAGTTGCTCGCCTTGCATGAACGGCCGGTCACGTTCTTGAAGAGGAATAAGGCTCATGGCGTCACCTCCTTATTCTCGGTGCACCCGGGGTAAATCGTGCATACACGATCGTCCGACATCCTGAAGGTGCTGAAGTCCTTGTAGTTACCGAAACAAAAGCCGTACTGATCTTCCAACCCATCCCCCAGGCACCGCTTCCAACCACCTGGCACCTTGACCCAGGTGTCGCCCATATAGGGGCGCTCCTCATCGGCCAACTTGACGTTCAATCTCACTGTCTTGCCCGGTAGTTGATCCAAGGTATACGCCGCAAACGGACGCCACCGCGTCAACGTCCCCTGAGCGTCGGTATATTTACAGTCAAGGATCTTGGTGATGTAACGCTGGGGCCCGACGGTGCGGAACAGCCATTGGCACCGCGCATAAAATGCACTCTCCCCATTGTCGTTGAACGTGCCCTTATGGTCCTCAGGCAGGGTGTAACTCACCGCGACCTTTCCATAGTCAGCGCCGAAGTCATTGATGCTGTCACTGTAAGTTCCATAGATGTCCACCTCTACGCGACGCAGTACCAGCGGGCAGCCGCTGACGGTCCTGTACAGTTTCACGTCAGCCGTGGGTTGGGACTCCTTGCGCCAGTTCCGATTGAACTGCACCTTGGTCCTTTTACCGCCTTGCACGCGGCAGGTTTCCCCTTGGGCGGGGACGTAAACGGCGGTGGCCTTATAGTAAAAGTCAGGTGGCAGGTCTGCGGTAAACGTAAAGCTGTCGGGCTTATCGGCTACAGCACAACCGGCAATAACCACGAAGTGCCCCATCACCCCATATCGAACGTAACGGTTCATCGTTGAATATCTCCCTGCCAGAACTGCACTTCCCGGTACACGCGTTCAAAATGTATCGAAGGTGTGTCACCGGCCCTTGGCAACCAGGCCGATGGCCACGGTTCCCCCTGCAATCGCAGACTTTGCATGAGCAAAAAGTGCAGCTCTTGAGGTGCCTGCCAGCCCCATTGACGGGCGCGCTCGAGTTGGTCGTGCAACCAGGTGTCTATATCCAGATGCCTGGCCAGGTCCCCCATGGCTTCGGTATGCATGCCCACCAGGTAGCGGCGAACGTTCTCGTACTGGACGCGGGCGTCAGTGCCCTGCGCGTCGGGGACATTCAGCCAGGCGGCATCCGCAGGCAACGGGCGCACACCCGGGTCGGGGTTGTCGATAACCCCCCAGTGCTCATCCTGCCAATAGCACGCGCTGCTCACCGGCCCGAGGTAGTCCGAACGCTGCTGGGGTTGCAGGAAAGCCAACGTGCGGGCGAACACACGGCTGTCGTAAAAACGGTGAATGACCTGATGCGCAGGCTCGCCCCTCACCAGCAGGCTTTGCCAATGCTGGCTCAACATAGCGAGGTCACCACTGACGGCGCTGGCCAGCCAGCCCCAGTGGCGCGAGGGGGTGCTGAGCAAGTGCTGGAGGGTCGGATGAGCCACCGAGTCCAGCAGGAAAATATACGGCGCAACACTCGCCAGCGCTTCGGCCGCAGTGCCGACGTAAAGGTTGCGGCATTGCTCCAGCCCAAGCCCTTTGATCAATGCGGTGCGCTCGTCGAAATGACCGTCGGCATCCAATATCAGGTAAAGGTGCCGCCCTTGCCGGGTCTGTTCTTGTAGCCATTGCTCAAGCGTGTTCATAGGGTATCTCCGACATTGCACAAGCCGTTGCGACAGGCCTCACACAACGGGCAGTCGCTCAGCGAAAGCTGCCTGGCGGTGGCCATGATCGACAGCGCACTGGCTGGCAATGCCCCGCTCGACGAAGCGCTGGCCTGGGGGGCGCCGCCCTCGACGATGGGCACGCTGCTGAAAATCCCGCCTGGGGTAATGAACAGATGATGGCCACCGGCACTGAGTGTCAGGCTCGTATTGGCTTGAATCATCAAGGCGCCGCCAGCACGGGTGCTGCTGTTTCCCGTGATCACGGTCAGGTCATCTCCCCCGATATGGCTGTTGCGCAGGCCCAAAGTGGTGTGCAGCTCGTCACCTTGGATCAGGCTGGAGCTGTTGTGGTTGACTTGCTCGATACGGTCGTTGAGCACTAACTGCTCCAGGTCGCGCTGGGCCCGCAAGTAGACCTTTTCGTGCCCGGCGCGGTCTTCAATCGACAGCTCGGTGTACCCACCCTGGGCGGGCGAGCTGTGGCTACGCAGCACGGTTCTGGTTTTATGGGCGGGCAACGGATACGGCACCGGCATCGCTTTGTTTGGCACGCAGCCGGTCACCAGCGGTTGATCGGGATCGCCCTCCAGGAAGGTCACCACCACTTCCATGCCCACACGCGGCAGGGTCACCGCACCAAACCCGTCCCCCGCCCAGCTGGATGACACCCGCAGCCAGCAGCTGCTTTTGTCGCTGCCAAGCCCGGCGCGGTCCCAGTGAAACTCGACCTTGATGCGGCCAAACGCGTCACAGAAGATGTCCTCTCCGGCGGGCCCGGTCACCCGTGCGGTCTGGCTGACCAGCAGGGACTTTCGCATGACCCGTGGCGGCCGGTAGAACACATCCCAAGGCGTTGCGCGAAAGCTGTTGCGGTAGCCCTGGGCAAAACCGTCGTCGGCTTTCAGGTCATGGGGCGTCGACTCTTCCAGCACCTGTGGCTGTTTTCCTACATGGTTCACGCTGAGCAATAACCACAAATCGTTGCACTGCGGGTGAGGATGGCCGACGAGATCAAAGAAGTGGCCGCTGCGCAGGAGCGGCTGGTCGCTTTCGCCTTCGGCCACTTGATAGTCGCTGCGATGGCGCTCAAGTGCACGGCGGGCCATTTGTTTGTCGAGCCTTTCGTTTTCGACGACCACGGGGTAGTCGTAGTCTTCAAGCACAGGCGTGAAGTCAGCGGTAAACCGACTTTGCGGCAAAGCGTTTGGGCGCTCCAAGTCATAACCTCGGCGCGTGGTCACGCTGGTGCGGGTACTGAAGCCTATGGAAAAGCGGTCGACCACCGGGTGATCCGCTAACTGGCCAGTGCCCGGCCGATAGGCGGTTTTACCCAGTTTGGGAAAAAAGGTCTGATCGTCGGTGAACACCAGTCGGTGCTCGTCGCGGTGGTGCTGGTGATGCCAGCAAATGCCGTCTTCACTGCACAGCCGCTGGATAAACGCCAGGTCACTTTCCCCATACTGCGTGCAGTACTCACGCCCAGGGCGGGCGCCCACGTGAAAGGCATAGGCATCAGCGTGAATGCCATGGCCCTGCAGCACCTGAGCGATAATCTGCGGCACCGTCAGGTGCTGGAAAATCCGCCGGTCGTGGCTGAACTGCAAGTAATGCAGCACCGGAACAAGATGCACGTGGTAACGGGTCAGACGCTTGCCACACGTCCCGATGCGAACGTTGTCGATATGCCCGTGAATGCCCTCGCCTGCCGGGCCGAACTGGAGAAATGCCGGTTGGTTAAGCAGGCGCTCGATGTCGAAATCAGCAAACTCGCTGACCAGTTCGACATGGATCTCATACAGCAGGCTGATGGTTTCAGTGCCGTTGAAGGCCAGCACCTTGAAGTCGTTGCGAACAGACGGAATCAGTAACGCGAAGCGCGCAGCAGGGGCCGGTTCGAACATACGCTTATCCTTGAGCGGGGAAAGAGGCAAACGCCAAATTCCAACCACGCTAACAAGGCTGCGAAAAAATCGATGCCGGACGCTTCCTATAAACCTGACGGAGCTTTAAGTAGGAAAAATGACAAGCAGACCAGCAGACCCAAAAATGCGAAAACGGGCTTGCCTGCAACAGCGGTCTATTGATCAGTCCACTGTTGCAGGCAAGCCCGTTCTCGCATTGATCGCGCTAAAACGATCGTTCAACGCTCAGTTCTGAACTTTGTGATCCAGCGCTGCGTAGAAGTTGGCGCTCTGTTGCAGGTATTTCTGGGTGTAGGCACTGGTGCTGGATTTTTTGCTGGTGACTTCAACACTGGCGGCAGCAGGCAAGGCAACGGTCGCGGAAACTGCGGAAGCGGCGATGATGGAGAAAAGATTCAGATTCATGGCGGTAACCCTTGTGTTCGTTCGTTTGAGTGGCCTGGGAAGGCCTTGGAATCAAACTTACGCCTGGGGGCTGGCGCCTAGAAATGCTTTGAAACACTAGCCTCTATCAATAATATTAATAACAGCGCTCAGGCCCCGAATAACGGGGCCTGTGGCTTATTGCCGCACCACGAATTTCAGATCGCTAGGCGCATCAATCGGCAGTTTCTGCACCGTTTTGCCCAATAAACCTGTCTTGGCGTCTCGTTCCACCACCACAATTTCGTTGCTTTTCTGGTTGGCGATCAGCAAAAACTTGCCGGTCGGGTCCAGGCTGAATTCCCGGGGATGGTCGCCTTCAACCGAGCGACGTTGCAGTTGCGTGAGGTGCGCGGTGGCCGGGTCGACGCTGAACACGATGATCTGGTTGGCCGTGCCCCGGTTGCTGACATACAGAAACTTGCCATCCGCGGACGCATGCAAGGCAGCACCCGCCTTGTCCGACACCGGCTGCCCGTCGGCATACCCCACTATTTGAGTCTGGGTCAGCGTGCCGTCGTGCCAGTCGAACACCGCCACCTGGGCGCTCATCTCGGTGGTCAGCCAGGCATGCTTGCCATCGGCGCTGAACAGCAAATGCCGCGGCCCACTGCCCGCAGGCAATTGCACCGAGGCCGGGTTGGCCGGGGTCAGCGGCATTTGCGGGTTGGCCTTGGGGTCGTAGTGGTAGACAAAGATCTTGTCGGCGCCCAAGTCATTGGCAAATACATAGCGACCATCTGGCGAAGACACCACCGAATGCACGTGATTGGACGCCTGGCGCTCAGGGTTGACGCGGCTGGCCGGGTGCGCGCTCAGTTGCACGGGCGATGAGAGCGTGCCGTCTGCGCCCAGCGGCAGCACCGCCAGCGTGCCGCCCGGGTCTTCCAGCACCGAATAGTTGGCGACAAACAGGTAACGCCCATCGGCGGCCACACTGGAGTGGGTCGGCTCGTTACCCAGGCTTTGAGCCTGATTGATCAGGGTCAATTGGTGGGTTTTCGGATCAATGCGGTAGCTGCTCACGCGCCCTACCGGGTCTTTCTGGCCCGGCCCATTTTCGTTGACCACAAACAGGTAGGTGCGGTCGTTGGAAAACGTCAGCCAGGACGGGTTTTGTGCCTTGGCGGCCAGCACCGGCTTGCCACTGAACTGCCCGGTGCGGCTGTCGAACTGCAGGCGGTAGATCCCTTCGCTGGTATTGGCGGTGTAGCTGCCCACCAGCAAGTCAAACGTGTCCGCTGGAGCCGCCTGAACCGACATCGCCCCCACGCTGCCAGCCATCAGCAGGGGCCAGAATTTACGCATCATCATCCGCTTCGTCCTCGTCGTTATTGTTGCCGGTGAACGCGCTCATGCACACCAGGCGGTGCTCGCCCGAATCACCGGTAAGGGTCCAGCTTTGCAGGGTGTCATCAAAGTGTGCGGCACTGACCTGCTCACGGCTGAAATGCCAGCGCTTTTCGGCCCGACCGTCCATGGCGATGATCAGCAGCTTTTGCTCATCAAGCTTGAAATCAAAGGCGTAAAGCCCATCGATCTCCAGCATGTCAGTGGTGGCAAGGACGGTGGTCAGGTTATCGGCAGTCATGGCAATCAATCATTTGCGGGAAAGCGCCAATGATAGCCCATGAGCTGTATTCACAAGCTGAAATAGTGGCCCCAAGGCCACGGGCGATCAGGTGTCGGGGTAAGCGCAGCGCGGCGGCGAAACAGTTGATAACGCATTGCGGCCCACCGCGACGTGGCAGAGCGGTAATTTCCCGGGCCTGATTTACCCCGATCCCGCTATGGAAGCGCACCTATGTTATCGATCAGCCCCCCTGCCCGCCCCGTCAATGTGCCACTCGCCAGCCACGCCGTGACGACGGCGCCTCCCGCGCCGCCACTGACGGCCGAGCCCACGTCACCCAGCGGCGTCAAGGCGCCCCCCGCCCGCATACGGCGCGACCTGGCGGCGCCACCGGCAGAGCCGGACGCGGGCGCGGTACACAGCCAATTCGCCGCGCGCCCCACCCTGCGCACAGTGGTCGCGCAACTGTTGCAAAACGCCATCAGCACCCTTTACCCCGGGCTGAACGTCGACACCCGACAGGTTTCCCTGGCCACCCCGCAGCAGACCAGCTCGTTGCAATACACGCTCACGCCCCTGCTGGACGTCGCCCTCGACTACCTGGCCAACGGCACCGAGCCGGACTTCACCGACAAACACGCCACCCCCTGCAAACTGGTCAACAGCACCACAGCGGCCACCCTTCGTGCGCCCTCGGGCGAGCGGCGCGTCGAACTGGACATGCGCAAGATCGAACTGGCAATCCGCAGCCTGCCCCAAGAACTCAACGCCGGTTTCGCCGCGGCCCTGAGCCGTTATTGGGGGGCCGATGCATTCAATGCCGACCCTGCAACCAGCCGCTGGTGCTGGCTCAGCGACACACTCAACAACACCCTCAGCACTTCGGCCATCAAAACCACCACGCTGGACGAACAGCAGCGCCAGACCCTCGACCAGGTCACCCGCTACCCCGATAGCGCCGACCGCACGCGGATGGCCGCCCATGAGGCAGCGACGGTCTACGCGATCAACACCACCCTGGACAAGGCTGGTGCCACCTCAAGCAGCCTCGGCACCGACCTGTTGATCACCCGTCAGGTCGGCGAGCGGCAGATTATCCTGCATACCACCACCGCTGGCGTCATCACGCCCTACCCCTCGATGGACGCTTTCGCGACTGCCTGGAGCCAGCGCCTCGCCAAACCCTTGAGCTTCGATCAACTGACCTGGCAACGCACCGCGCTTGAAGGCAATGTGTTCGACGCCCAGGCAGCCCTTATCCTCAACGGGCAACTCCAGAGACTGAGCGCCATCCCAGTGCCTGGCAACGGAACCCGCGACGACCTGCAACGCCAGTTCTCGGACGCCTGCGACACCAGCGCTGCGTTTATTGGCGCACCGGCCTTGCCGATAGCTGATGCACAGCGCCTGAACAGCACGTTGCCCGCTTGGCTGCACCACGCAAGCGATGCCGAGCGTTTCGCCTACCAACGCCACACCCTGGCCCTGGCGCGTAGCGTACAGCGCAATCACGGCCACACCTTTCTTGACGGTATTGCAGACATCCGCACCTTTGCCCGTCAACAACTGGACCCGCACCTGGCACGCGATGGCTATACCGCCGCCGACGTGGAGGTGGTGTTCAAGGTGGCGGTGGGCACCCTGGGTGGCGGCTACATAGAACGGGTCAGGATGAGCCTGACCGACATGGCGCTGGAAAACCTCGCGGGCCTGCCCAAGGGGGAAATGGACGTGTATGTGCGGGGCGAGCGGGTCGACGATGCCACCACGGGGCCCATGCTCAAGCGGCTGATCGACAACGTCGACATCGGCAAGCACTACCCCGCCCTGATCAACCGTGAGCTGCTGAGCGATACCGCAAAAGCCCACGAGCGCGAGGCGCAGTTTGCCGAACAGGTGCCCATCCAACTCGCCATGCAGGCCCTGGAACTCAAGCTCAAGGGTGAGTCGGGCCTCACCGCCCGTGGCTACCACTACCTGGAGGCCGTGCTTGAGCCCGGCGCCGGAGTGAAACAGGTCGATGGCCAGGAGATCACCCTGCGCCCCCTGGCATTCGTACGCAAACCGGGCGCGACGCCGGACGTGGTCGACAACATGTTCCTGATCGAACCGCTGGACGCCACGCAAGGCCCCCACTTGCTGTACCGGCCCCAACTGACGCCACCCCTGCAAGAATTCGCCGACCGCAAGGCGCTGCTCAAGGCCATCCGCGAGCCCGGCCCGCTGCAACAGAGCATTCTCGCCTGGCTGCCCAACGACCGGGGTCGGGCCGTGTATGGCAACGGCGGCTTCAACATCCCCAATATCGCCCGCTACAGCAGATTCAATGAGTTTGATCCGCCTGCCACCCCCAAGCCGACCGCCCTGGCAGTCGACGGTTACAACGTGGCGACTACCCTGCGTCAGAACCTGCTCGAGGGCCACCTGATGCACAGCCTGTTCAACAGCAACGCCCACAGCCTGGCCACCCTGGCAGAAGGTCAATCCACCTCCAGTGCCGAAAGTCGCTGGGCGTCCCACAAGGAACTGGGCTGGTTACTGTTCAACACATTGCTCCCGGTGCTGAGAGGCCCCGGTGCCATGGCGGGCTGGTTGTTACAGATGTCCAGCGTGGAAAGCGACATTCGGCAAACCATCAACCCCGCCAACCCGGATCCCTCGGCGGCCGTGGTAGACATGCTGGTCAACATGGCCATGGTGTTAGGCCACACCGGCGCCGGTGAACAGCCCGCGCAGCCGTCCGAAAAAACTCACGGTAGCGATCATCCCGACGCGTTTAGGCGCACGCCCCATGAGCCGGCCTCCACCCAGATCAGGGTGCAGGAGGCTGCGTCAATCGCGCCCCAAGGTTCGTTGAATACGGCGCTTGACCTGTCGTTCGCCAGCCCGCGCGGGTTGAGCGCCGCCCAGAAGGCGCAGATCCACTCGTTCAGCATTCGCGCACCGCACCATCAGGTGCCGCCCATCGCCGAGGGTGTGACCAAGGGCCTGTATGCCATCGATGGAAAACTGCACGCGTTGATCGATAACCACTGGTATCGCGTGGCCCGTGACCTGGACGGCCTGTTTGTCATCGATGAGCGCAACAAGGCCCGCACCGGCCCACCGATTAAAAGCAACGATAAGGGCCGCTGGGACTTCGACCTGGGGCCAAAGCTGCGGGGCGGCATGCCCAAGACCGGCAGCGTGGAAAATACCCTGAAGAAAAACCTTGAGGCCAAGGCTCAGACCGATGCGCTGTATGAGCAATCCTTTCTGGAGGGTGCAAAAGTCGCGGAGGCACGCGGGCAGGCCCAGGCGAAAGTCGGCAAAACCTTCAATGACTACGAAAGCGCGCGCAAAAAACTCAGAACCTTGTGGAGCCTGGCCAATGCGCCTGAGTCGGCGGGCCGCTTCACCGCACAGTACGAGCAGCAGCTAAAAACCACCCTGGCGTTGCGCACCGCCGTGGACCAGGGGCTCAAAGAGCTCAAGCAACTGACCCGATCGTTCATCGACGCCAGTGAAGCCACCCTTCGTACCATCACCCCCAAAAAGCTCGGCGGCGTGGATGACCTGTCCGAATACAAACAAAACCGGACGCTGGAATACCGGGGCATGATCAAGGCCGTCGAAGACTTGGAGGATTTTCACCGGGCGCTGTTCAACGACAGCAACCAGTACGCCAGCTCGGGCGCGCCGCTGGTCGAACTGGTCAATAAGGCCAAAACCGGTTTCAAGGCCGCCTACGATGAACTGGTCGGAGCATTCAAGATCACCTATCGCGACCGCGAAACCGTCTGGGAAGTCAAACAGGAGATCAGTGACCTGTTTGAGAAATGGAAAAGCGATTCACCCTACGGCAAGAAACAAGCCCTGGAAATGGTCAAGGAGTACGCCAGGCCACCCGCAATCGATGCATTGGTGGCAAGGCTTGGCAACCTGACCAACCTCAAGGAGCTGTGCATCAACCGAACAAGTTCAGCCGTGGGGCCCGGTTTGCAACTGCTCTTGACGCGGTTTGGAAACACGTCACTGGAACCGGTCAATCGGGCCTTCATGGAGCAGCGCGAATACCAGGGCTATACCCTCAACGAACGCAAAGCCACGCTGAACACCATCATCGACGCGTACAAACAGTCGATGAGCGACGGCACGTTCTTGCAGGAAACCTACCCGACCTTGTTTCGCGCCGAATACCATCAGTTGTTCATCAAGCGTTTGGGCGAAATCATTGCCGACGCCGAAGCCGACCTGGCGGACGTGGTTCGCGAAGAACAACAACTGACGCCCCCACAGCCGACGCACAAGGAGCGTCAACCCAAACCGCAGAACCAACGGGTGTTCAATACCCGCGACAAACAAACCCTGATTGGTACGCTTCGCCCGCCCGAAGCCGGGCGCAACAACATCATCGACGTCCTCGACCCACAAACCGGCCGCCCGATTGACAGCTACAGCGAACACCCCGCCGAACACGAGTGGGTAAAGATCACCCGGGCACAACCCGAGCCCCTGCCCCAGGCCACGACGCCCAAGGCATTGGCGACATACAAAAACGAAATCAAGAAACTGATCGAAGAAGGTGACGCGATCGAACGCACCATCGCATTCCAGAAGAAAAAACTCACCGATCCCCTGCGCAGAGACACGCTCAACCCGCTGGACTGGCACGACATGCTGGAAGCCCAAGCCAACAAACTCAGGGACGTGGCGCGCAAAACCGAAACCGATCATGGCACCCAGCCGGAAGCCGCGGCGATGATCGCGCGTTGGCGAAACACGGCGGACGAATTAGTGCAAAAGGCCCGGCAACACGCGGCGGACGGCTACCGAGTACAGCCACCGAAGCCTGAAAACGTCGATTTCCTGTGGCGCTACGGGTTTGTCGACATCAACCTTTCGCAACGGGACGTGCGCACCAAAAGTGGTGATGTGTTCACCGAATACGCGGTGCGGGATAAAGGCAAGCCCGATGTGTTGTGGTATGCCCACTTCCACTACGCGGCAAAAGGCGCACCGCGCAGCAACTACACGGCGGCGCACCTGAAAATTCCGTCGCAACGCACCAAGACCCAGAAAGACCTGATCGCCGAGGCGGGAAACAACCGGGTGGTGGAGCAAATCATTCGCTCACGCATCACACCACCGCTGGATGAAAAACTGTTCCTCAAGCTGTAAGGCGGGCCCGAATGTGGCAGCGGAGTTGCCCGCTGCCACACTGTTCAAACACCTCCCTGTAACGCACGCAGGCGTCCTGCGTGCCCTTGCCCTTCAGTGGGCAAACAACGAATTGCCCTTCTGCCCCGCCAGTTTTTCCGGTTTGATAAGAAAGCGTGCCAGCGCTGGCAACAGCCACAACGCACCAAACATGTTCCACAACAGCATGAACGTCAGCATCAGGCCCATGTCGGCCTGGAACTTGATGGCCGAGAAAATCCAGGTGCACACACCAATGGCCAGGCACAAGCCGGTGAACAGCACGGCTTTACCCGTGGACTTGAGCGTCTGGTAATACGCCTCCTGCAACGGCAACCCGGCGCGCAGGAAACTTTCCAGGCGACTGTAGATGTAGATGCCGTAGTCCACGCCAATGCCCACGCCCAAGGCCACCACCGGCAAGGTCGCGACTTTGACGCCGATGCCCATGAAGGCCATCAACGCGTTGCCCAGTACCGAGGTCAGCACCAGCGGCAACACGATACACAGGGTCGCCGCCCACGAGCGGAAGGTGATCATGCACATCACCGCCACACACAGGTACACCAGGATCAGGATGGTCAGCTCGGCCTGCTTGATCACCTCGTTGGTGGCCGCTTCAATCCCGGCGTTGCCAGCGGCCAGGATGAACTCCAAGCCGTCGCGGTTGTTCTGCTGGGCAAATTCCTGCACCGCGTGTACCGCACGGTCGAGGGTTTCGGCCTTGTGGTCGTTGAGAAACACCAGCACCGGCGCCAGCGAACAATTGTTGTTGTACAGGCCGTCGGCGCGGGCAATGGAGTTGTTGAGGATGTCGGGGTTGCGCGACAGCGACTCCCACTTGAGGTTGCCCTCATTCATGCCCTTGATCATCTGCTTGGACACGGTCACCAGCGAGATCGCCGATTGCACGCCCTCGGTGTTCTGCATCTTCCACATCAATTGATCGATAGGCGCCATGGCCTCGTAGCGCGAGCAGCCTTCGGGTGGCGTCTTGACCATCACCACCAGGACGTCGGAGCTGGTGGAATAGTTGCTGATGATGAAGTTGTTGTCCTTGTTGTAGCGCGAGTCTGGGCGCAGTTCCGGCGCGCCCTGATCCAGGTCGCCGATTTTCAGGTTCTGGCTGTACCAGAGGCCACCGCTGAACGCGATCAGCGCCAGCAGGATGGAGACAGGCGCGACTTTGGGGCTGGCAAATTTCGACAACAAGCGCCAGAAACCATGCTCGCGGTGCGCATCCTTTTTGCTGCGTTCGATGGCGCGTTTGCTGATGCCCACGTAGGAGATCGCTACCGGCAACAGGATCAGGTTGGTAAACACAATCACCGCCACGCCGATGGACGCCCCGATGGCCAGCTCGCGGATCACGCCGATGTCGATAATCAGCAAGGTGATAAAGCCTACGGCGTCGGCCAGGATCGCGATCATGCCCGGCAGGAACAACTGGCGGAACGTACGGCGGGCAGCGGTAAGCGCGTTATCGGCATCGCTGGACTGCAGCGCAATACCGTTGATTTTCTGCACGCCGTGGGAAATGCCGATGGCAAAGATCAGGAACGGCACCAACATCGAGTAAGGGTCCAGGCCAAACCCCACGGCGTGCATCAACCCCAGCTGCCAGACCACCGCCACCAACGTGGTGATCAACACGGCGATGGTGCTGCGGATACACCAGGTGAACCAGTACAGCAACACCAGCGTAATCACGAAGGCGATACCGAAAAACAGCACCACCATCACCAGGCCGTCGATCAGGTCACCGACCTTCTTGGCGAACCCCACAATGTGGATCTGCACATTCGGGTTCTGCTCCTGGAACTTGGTGCGAATCTTGTCTTCAAGCTCGTGGGAAAACTTCTGGTAGTCCAGGGCCAGCAACTTGCCCTGGTCTTGCGGGTCGGGGTAAGACTCCAGCAGCGGGATGTCGACGATGCTCGACTTGAAGTCGTTGGCCACCAGGCGCCCCACCTGCCCGGACTTGAGCACGTTGTTGCGCAACTGGTCGAGGCTGGTGGGCGAGCCGTTGTAGCTTTGCGGGATCACTTCGCCGCCGGAAAACCCCTCTTCGGTCACTTCGGTCCAACGTACGCTGGGGCTCCACAAAGACTTGAGGCCGGAGCGGTCGACGCCCGGGATGTAAAACACCTCGTCGTTGATCTGGCGCAGCGTCTCCATGTAGTCCTTGGTGAAGATGTCGCCGTCCTTGGCCTCCACCGCGATGCGCACCGTGTTGCCCAGGTTCGCCAGGTCGTTGCGGTGCTCCATCATCCGCTCGATGAAGGGATGGGTGAGCGGGATCATTTTTTCAAAGCTGGTGGACGGCCGGATCAGGGTCGCCTGCCAGAACAGAAAGAGGCTCACCACCAGGCAAATCGTGATCACGGCCGGGCGGTTGTTGAAAATCAGGCGCTCGAGAAAGGTCGCTTTATCGTTGTGATGACTGCTCATTGAATCCCCGCCTTCTTATTATTTTGTCAGCTCGGCCCCGGCGGGCGTGGCCATGTGAACGCCGCCCTGGCCCACCAGGATCAAGTTGCCATTGCCTGCGGCCGTCACCGCCGACAGCGAAATACGGTCCGGGCGATTGAAGACACTGAACGTCAAGCCATCGTCGTGGCTGACCACCACGCTGCCGCCGTTGCCGACCACCACCAGCGAGCCGTCATCCAACAGGCTCGCGCCCGACAGGCCGAACTCCAGCGCCCCCCGGGCGGCGAGCAACGGCACCGGCTCCCAGGTGTCGCCAAAATCGGTGGAGCGGTACAGGTTGCCGCGCAAGCCATACACCAGCAGCGTTTGCGACCGGGCAGTACCGATCACACCAAACAGCGACCCCTCGTAGGGCCCTTCGAGCTTTTCCCAGGTTTGCCCGTCGTCGCGGGAACGGAACATGCTGCCCTGCTCGCCCACAATGAACAGGCCGGCGTCCTTGACGTGGGCAATAGCGTTGAGGTGAAGCTGGTCTTCGTTGTCGAGACGGTCACCGACCTCTTCCCAGGTCGTGCCGCCGTCGGTGGTGTGCACCAGCGCACCGTAGGCCCCCACGGCAAAACCGGTGCTGGCGTCCTTGAACCACACGTCCAGCAGCGGGGCTTCGCGCTTGAGGTCCTGGTATTGGCGGGTCCAGGTTACACCGCCGTCGGTGCTGCCCAGGATTTGTGCGTCGTGGCCCACGGCCCAGCCATGCTGCGCGTCGGCAAAAAAGACCGCCGTGAGCAACTGCCGGGTCGGCACTTTGGCCTGGGCCCACGTGGTGCCTTGATCGTCGGAATAGAGGATGTGCCCGCGATCCCCGACCGCCACCAGGCGCTTGCCCGCGTGGACGACGTCGATCATCAGGCCTTTGGCGGCCTTGGGCGATTCAATGGCAAATACCGGCGCGGCGGTGGTGTCGCTGGCGGCCAGCAGCGGTGTCGACAGAGCGACCCCGCCCAGCAGCGAGAGCGCTGTGGCCAGCCATGCAACCCGGCGCATTGCGCACGGGCGGCCAGGCGCCCCAGCCATGACAGGCTCACTCATAGACCCTTCTCCCCTTTTTTTATTGTTAGGTGGTCTTGCCTTCCGAGGCGCTGAAACCTGCAATCTAGAGCGTCTTGTCAGAGCAGCGGCCATCCTATCGGGCTTTGGAATCGTCTGACAATCGGCGCTACGTTATGTTTTGTTAACTGAGGCGGTGACCCGTACCGGCTGAATATAGCGGCATTCGTCGGAATGATAGACCGAACATAAATGAATTTTTATTCCACATATTGCATTAAGAGAATTTTTATTCCATAAGTGGCGCTCCCCAAAACAATAATTCAAAGGAAACGTCAATGCGCGAACTTGGAATCGGCCTGATCGGCACAGGCTTCATGGGCCGTGCCCACGCCCTGGCATTCAATAACGCCCGCGTGGTGTTTGAACTGCCCGTCACCTTGAGGCTGGCGGCCCTGGCCGACGCCGACACCGAGCGCGCCCGGCGCTGCGCCGCCGACTGGGGGTTTGCGCAAGCCCATGACAGCTGGCAGCAATTGATCGACAACCCAGAGGTCGATGTCGTCGCCATCACCACCCCCAACCACTTGCACTACCCCATGGCCATGGCCGCCTTGGCGGCCGGCAAGGCGGTGTATTGCGAAAAGCCGCTGGCCGTGAGCCTTGAACAGGCGCAGGCCATGCGCGACGCGGCAGGCCAGGCCGGCGTGGTGACCCGGGTGGGCTACAACTATCAGCACAACCCGATGATCGGTCTGGCACGGCAACTCATCGCCCGCGGCGAGCTGGGCGAGCTCATCAGCTTTCAGGGTGAATTCAGCGAAGACTTCATGGCCGATGCCGCCTCGCCCTTTTCCTGGCGCTGCGAAGTGGGGCATGCCGGTGGCGCCCTGGCAGACCTGGGCAGCCATTTATTGTCGATGGCGCGCTTTTTGATGGGCGATGTACACAGCGTCAGCGCCGACACTCACACTGTGCACCGTCACCGCCCCGCCAGCGCGGGCAGCACCGAGCTGCGCCAGATCGCGGTGGACGACCAGGTGCATGCGCTATTGCGTTTTGCCAACGGCGCACGTGGCACGGTCAGCAGCAGTTGGCTCAAGCAGGGTTACAAGAACCACCTGAGTTTCGAGATCAGCGGCACACAAGGCACGCTGGCGTTCGACCAGGAGCGGTTGAACGAGTTGCAGCTGTTCCGGGCCGGGCAAGACGGCTTCCAGCGCCTGCTGGCCGGGCCTGCATTGCCCGGCTACGCCGCGTTCAGCCCGGCGGCGGGCCATCAGTTGGGCTACAACGAGCTCAAGACGCTGGAAGTTCAGGAACTGATCATGGCGCTGGCAGGCCAAGGCGCGGACGGCACCGACTTCGAGGCCGCCTGGCAGACCGAGCGCCTGGCCACGGCCATTCGGGTGGCGGCCCAGGAGCAGCGCTGGGTCAGCCTGGCGCACCTCTAGCCCTGGGCCCGGCGGGCTTGTGCCTGTACAAACGCGGGTAACTGATCCCCCGGCAGCGCCTTGCTGAAATACCAGCCCTGAATGATCAGTTCGGGGCCCGACGTCAGGAAGGCCAGTTGCTCCGCCGTTTCCACGCCCTCCACCACCACGCCCAGGTTCAGCGCCTCACAAAACCTCAACATGCCGGTCAACACCCGCGCGCCCTTGGGGTCGCACTGGGCCACGACAAAACTGCGATCGATCTTGATGAAGTCCACTGGAAACTGGTGCAGGTAACTGAGCGCCGAAAAACCGGTGCCGAAGTCATCGAGGTAGACCTTGGCGCCAATCCCCTGGAGCCGCTGAATCATCTGCCGGACCACCTGGATGTCCCCCACCAGCGCGTCCTCGGTGATTTCCACAGACACCTGGCCTTGGGCCTGGGCGAGGATTTCCACGAGGCGGTCCCCATAGGCCCGGCACGTCAACGTGGCGCTGGACACGTTGATGGTCATGGGCAGCGCAAAACCCAGCTTTTGCCATTTCTGGTACTGCCGCACCGCCTGCGACGCCACCCACACGTCCACGTCCGGCATCAGGCGCGCCTGGGCCAGCCATTGCAGGAACTCCCAGGGCGAATGCACCACGCCGTCGGCGTCACGCGCGCGCATCAAGGCCTCACAGCCGGTGCACAGGCCGGTGCGGGTGGAGATCTGCGGCTGGAACTCGAGGTAAAACTCATAATCGCAAATCTGCTGGATACGGCTCAGTTCGTTGGCCTGGCGCGCCAGGGCCTTGTGAGAGGCCAGCACGGGGTCCATCTCCAGCAAACGGCCCTTTTCTTCCAGGCCGCGAAAGGTCATGTCCAGCGACTTGAGGTACACCGTCGCGCCGTCAGCGGTTTGCCGGTGGATCGCCCGCACGTAGGGGGCGTAGATCAGCGTTCCCAGCCCCAACAGCCCCAGTTGCAGCAGTACCGCTGCCAGATCGCCTTGAGTGCTCATGTAGGCATTGAGCAACACCGGCGCCGTGAACGGCACGCTGACCACCGCCGGAGACACCCAGCCCGCCTGCACCAAGGTCAGGGCCAACAGGGTGTTCACCGCGGGCACGATAAGGAAGGGAACGAACAGCCGTGGATTCAGGATGATCGGCAGGCCAAACAGCAGCACTTCACTGACATTGAACAAGGACAGCGGCAAGCTCGCCACCGCGAGCAACCGCATGGAGCGGCTTTTGGAAAACAGCAGAATCGCGACCAACAAACACAACGAAGCGCCCGAGCCGCCAATGAACGCAAAGCTGCCCAGCAGCCCGCTGTTCAACAAATACGTCACCGGCTCACCCGCGGCCAACGCCGCGCCGTTGAGCACCACGGCCTGGTCCAGCACGTCGAACAGCGGTTGCATGGCGTAGACGCCGTGGATACCAAAAAACCACAGCAGCGAGTTCATCAGCGTCACAAACACGCCGCTGCCGTAGGGCGTGCGCAGCACGTCGAGCACCTGCGGCCCTTGCAACTGCGCCACGTGCGGCACCTGCAACAGCAGTGACAACAGCGCCACCAGCACCACGGCGGTGATGACACCCGGCACCACCATATTGATGGTGCCCTTGAGGTTGTGCCCGACCAGGTCTTCATTGACCAGCCGGGTCCAGCGCCGACGGTGCAGCCAGGCGACCGCCGGTACATTGATCAACGGCGAAGCAATGGCGATAAACAATACGAACGTCGCCGCCGCCCGGGGAAAGCTGTGCAGGGTGTAGGTGGCGATCACCACGTGGGCCAGGCACAGGAACGACACCGGCAACGGTGGCAAGCGGTGCTGGATCGCCAACCGGTAGCCGATGGACGCCGCCACCAGCAGCGGGATCACCGAACTCATTTTGTTGTGCAGCCCGGCCAAAAAGGCCACCACCTGTGCATTCAGCCCCAGCACCCGGGCGCACTCGGACAGGATCAAAAACGCCGCTGACACCAGCAGGCACGGCAGAATCCACAGCAGCCCCTCGCGTATCGCCCGCAACGACTCGGCACTGGCCAGGGCCGCCAGCCGCCGTGTAAAGAACAGTTTGAACAGCGGTTGCGCCATGACTTGTCCCTCTGCCTACGCATTGGGTTCCCGGCCGGAACCCCGCCTGCGCCGTTGCCGTCAACGACGGTGACAACGCTACACGCCCCAAGGCACGGCGCGAAAGGCCTTTGCGGGCAGGAATGCAATTATTCAGAATCATGACCGTCCAGCGTTTTACGGGCAATCAAGAGGAACCTGGGCCGGTCACGTCAGTCAGCTCATCATCGGCCAAGGGACAGGGGTTGCTCCTTGACTGAATCACCGAGCACCCAAGCGACCCGGGAAACCCATCCCTATGCCTGCAAAGCTGTCCAACCGAACACGCCCGTTGTTCTT
This sequence comes from Pseudomonas sp. SDO5215_S409, assembly GCF_054071325.1. Lineage (NCBI taxonomy): Bacteria > Pseudomonadati > Pseudomonadota > Gammaproteobacteria > Pseudomonadales > Pseudomonadaceae > Pseudomonas > Pseudomonas sp. SDO5215_S409. The sequence goes on from NZ_JBSVWN010000003.1 coordinate 18,152, forward strand.
CACGCTGTCACTGTGGCTGTGCGGCGTCGCCCTGCTGTTTGTGATCAAGGCGGTGATCGAACAGGTTCAAGGGCCCATCGCCGAAACCTGGATCGACCTGACCTTGGTGTTGGCAGCCTACCTCATGTTCTTTTTGCTTGAACCGCTGCACGCCCGGCTCGTGCTGCGACAGCAACGGCGCGCCGGGCGCAGGGCCCGCTGAACCATCACCGGAACGCACAAAAGGCTTCAATCGCGGTAGGGTGGCAGCCCTGTACGAAAACATCAGGAAGAATGGACGATGCTGTTTGTGGTCATGCTCGGGGGCAAGCACCCCCGGGCAAAAATCGAAGTGCATGATGTGGTGTTCGCCGTGGCAAACACCCTGCAAGACGCCTACCCGCAATTGCGCGACGCGTGGTTCGCCAGCCCCAAGGGCGTGCATGTCGACGCGTGGATGGAGGTCGACGGCGTAGACGGCTGGAAAGTCCAACTCAGCCACCTGGCGCCCAATGCCGGCGACCCGCGCCTATACTTTCTCAACTTGGGAGGGTATGAGCCGGGCAGCTTTGGCGAGGCCCACCACTACCGGCTGGTGGTGGCCCGCAGCGCAAAAGAGGCCGCCGCCCAAGGCAAGCGGCAGATGCTCGCCACCTGGACCCAACCCCACACCGATGCCGTGCTGGATATCGACGACTGCCTGCCCATCGACCTGGTGGATGGGCGCTACATCCACCTGGTGCAAGCGCCCCATCGCCCCGTGGTGCAGCGCAACGACTACATCGTGCTGCCCTGATGCCCCACGGCCGACCTGCCGAAGGGAACTTTGCCGGGAAATTACGACCCGAATCCGGTAGGCTCACATTTTTTTACCCTAAGGAGTTTCCCCCATGGCCAAAGCCACTGCCCGCCACATCCTGGTTGCCACTGAAGACAAGTGCAACGAACTGAAGGCCCAAATCGAAGGCGGCGCCGATTTTGCCGAAGTTGCCAAAGCCAACTCCTCGTGCCCGTCCAGCCGCCAAGGCGGTGACCTGGGTTCGTTCGGCCCAGGCCAGATGGTCAAGGAATTCGACACCGTGGTGTTCAGCGCCCCGGTCAACACCGTGCAAGGTCCGGTCAAGACCCAGTTCGGTTACCACCTGCTGGAAGTGACCAGCCGCCAGGACTGATCCCGTCCTACGCTTGCGCTTCAAATAACGGCCCGCCCTTTGGTGGGCCGTTGTGCATGGGGTGACTGGCGACATTCAAACCGTTAGCGTACAAGTCCCTAACCTTCTTTGCCCGGCGCCCAAGGTTGACAATGCGACTGGATTTTTTCACTTCATGTGGCCTGGCCCTGCTGATGGCCTGCACAGGCGCGATTGCCGCACCGCAAGCCTCGCTGACCGTGTACGGCGAACCGGCCAAATACGCGCCCGGCTTCAGCCATTTCGACTACGCCAACCCCGACGCGCCCAAAGGCGGCAGTCTGCGCCGCTCGGCCCTGGAAATCGGCCGGTATGACCATGTGCTGCCTTATGTCGACAAAGGCATCGGTGTGAGCCAGGTCGATGGCTGGCTGTATTCGCCCCTGGCCCAACGCTCGCTGGACGAGCCCTACACCGTGTACGGGCTGGTCGCGGAAAAAATGGAGCGCGCCGACGACGGCCTGTCCCTGCGCTTTTACCTCAACCCCAAGGCGCGCTTTGCCGACGGCCAGCCGATCACCGCCGAGGACGTGCGCTACAGCTTCGACCTGCTGATGACCCAAGGCAGCCTGCGCTACCGCACCCTGTTCGCCGACGTCAAACACGTCGAAGTTGAAGGCCCGCGCCAGGTGCGCTTCGATTTTTCCAGCAACGAAAACCGCACCCTGCCCCTGGATGTCGCCACCCTGCCGGTGTTTCCCGAGCACTGGTGGAAAACCCGCGACTTCGCCAATGGCGGCGGCTATGAAATCCCGCTGGGCAGCGGCCCCTATACCGTCAGCAAGGTGGACAACGGCAACACCATCACCTTCCAGCGCGACCCCACCTGGTGGGGCAAGGACTTGCCCGTCAGCCGCGGCCTCTACAACTTCAAGCACCTGAGCCTTGAGTACTTCGGCGACACCGAAGTGGCGCGCCAGGTCCTGCGCGGCGGCGCCTATGACTTCAACCGCGAATTTTCCGCCACCGGCTACTCCATCGGCTATAACGGCCCGGCGCTGGACGACGGTCGCCTGCAACGCGCGCACCTGGCCCCGAATGGGCCGCAACCGGCCCAGGGCTATGTGTTCAACGTGCAAAACCCGCTGTTCAAGGACCGCCGCGTGCGCCAGGCCCTGGCGATGCTGTGGGACTTTGAATGGGCCAACCGGCAGATGATGCGCAACCTGTACATCCGTCAGCAGAGCTTTTTCTCCAACACCCCGCTGGCCGCCACCCAACTGCCGACCGCCGAAGAGCTGAAGATCCTCGAGCCCTTGCGCGGTCAGGTGCCCGATGAAGTCTTCACCACGGTGTTCAAGGCGCCCACCACCGACGGCACGGGCATGATCCGCGACAAACAGCTGCAAGCCCTCAAGTTGCTCGAAGACGCGGGCTGGAAACCCGACGGCGACAAGCTGGTCAACGCCGCCGGCGAGCCGCTGACGTTTACCTTCCTCAACGCACAAAGCGGCATGGAACGCCTGCTGCTGCCGTACAAACGCAACCTGGCGCAGATCGGCATCACGCTGAACATCCGCCGCATCGACCCGTCGCAGTACGTCAACCGCCTGATGGCGCGCGACTACGACATGATCGTCACCGGCTTTCCCGTCACCACCTCGCCCGGCACCGAGCTGTACAACTACTTTGGCTCAGCGGCCGCGTTCGACCCCGGCGCCAATAACTACATGGCCCTCAAAGACCCGGCCGTCGACCGCCTGATCACCGGCCTGGTCAAGGCCAACACCCAGGCGCAGATGCTCACCTACGCCCACGCCCTGGACCGCGTGCTGCAATGGAATTACCTGTGGATCCCCAACTACTACCCGCCCGGCACCTCGGCGGCATGGTGGAACCGCTTTGGCCGCCCGACCATCGAGGCCAAGAATGAAGAAGCCCTGGAAACCTGGTGGGAAATCAGCCCCACCCCGCTCACCACCGAGCAAATGAAAACCCGCACAGGTGCCCACTGATGCTTGCCTATACCGTGCGGCGCCTGCTGCTGATCATTCCCACCCTGTTGATTATTCTGCTGGTGAACTTCGCCATCGTGCAGGCCGCGCCCGGCGGGCCGGTAGAACAAGCCATCGCGCACCTGCAAGGCATCGGCGGCGGGGGCTTGAGCAGCGCGGCAGACAGCGCCAGCACCGGCTCGCGGGCCAGTCGCGGGCTGGACCCGAAGCTGATCAAAGACATCGAAAAACAATACGGCTTCGACAAGTCCGCCCCCGAGCGCCTGTGGCTGATGCTCACGAGCTACGCCCGGCTGGACTTGGGCAACAGCTTTTTTCGCGGCAAAAGCGTGACCGACCTGATCCTGGAAAAAATGCCGGTGACCATTTCCCTGGGGCTCTGGGCCACGCTCATCACCTACCTGGTGTCGATCCCGCTGGGCATCCGCAAGGCCGTGCGCCACGGCAGCAGTTTTGATGTGTGGAGCAGCACCGCCATCGTCATCGGTTATGCGATGCCCGCGTTTCTGTTCGCCATGTTCCTGATCGTGGTGTTTGCTGGCGGCACCTCGTTGAACTGGTTTCCGGTGCGCGGGCTGGTGTCGGAGAACTTCGACCAACTGAGCACCGTGGGCAAAATCGCCGATTACTTCTGGCACCTGGTGCTGCCGGTCGGCGCGCTGGTGATCGGCGGTTTCGCCACGCTGACCATCCTCACCAAAAACTCCTTTCTCAATGAAATCACCCGCCAGTACGTGGTCACCGCCCGGGCCAAAGGCCTCAGCGAGCGGCGCGTGCTCTACGGCCACGTGTTTCGCAACGCCATGCTGCTGGTGATCTCGGGCATCCCCCAAGCGTTCATCAGCGTGTTTTTTGCAGGCTCGCTGTTGACCGAAGTGATCTTCTCCCTCGACGGCCTGGGCCGCATGAGCTACGAAGCGGCGGTGTCGCGCGACTACCCGGTGGTGTTCGGCTCGCTGTTCATCTTCACGCTGTTCGGCCTGCTGATAAAACTGGTCGGTGACCTGTGCTACACCCTGGTGGACCCGCGTATCGACTTCGCCGCGAGGAACGCCTGATGCTTAATTTGTCTCCCGTGGCACGTCGGCGTTTCGAGCGGTTCAAGAAGAACCGGCGCGGCTGGTGGTCGCTGTGGCTGTTTATCGGCCTGTTCATCCTGACCCTGGGTGGCGAGTTGATCGCCAACGACAAACCGCTGGTGCTCAGCTACCAGCACCAGCTGTATTTCCCGGTGTTCAAGCGCTACACCGAGGTGGAGTTTGGCGGGCAACTGCCGTTCCAGGCCGATTACCGCAGCGACTACGTGCAGCAGTTGATCAAAAAAGACGGTGGCTGGATGCTCTTCCCGCCGATCCCGTTCAGCGACGACACGCCCAACTACGAACTGACCCGCCCGGCCCCCAGCCCGCCCTCGGCGGTGAACTGGCTGGGCACTGACGACCAGTCCCGCGATGTGCTCGCCCGGGTGATCTTTGGCGCCCGGGTCTCGATTCTGTTTGCCTTGGCGCTCACCGCCATCAGCGCCGCCATCGGCATCGCCGCCGGGGCCTTGCAGGGCTACTACGGCGGCTGGGTCGACCTGCTCGGTCAACGGATTCTGGAGGTGTGGTCGGGGCTGCCGGTGCTCTACCTGCTGATCATCCTGTCGGGGTTCGTCGAGCCCAATTTCTGGTGGCTGCTGGGGATCATGGCGCTGTTTTCCTGGCTGGCGCTGGTGGACGTGGTGCGGGCCGAGTTCCTGCGCGGGCGCAACCTGGAATACGTCAAGGCCGCCCGGGCGCTGGGGCTCAGCGACGGCAAGATCATCCGTCGGCACATCCTGCCCAACGCGATGACCGCCACCCTGAGCTACCTGCCCTTTATCCTCACCGGGGCTATTTCTACCTTGAGCGCGCTGGATTTCCTGGGGTTCGGCATGCCCACAGGCAGTGCCTCGCTGGGCGAACTGATCGCCCAGGGCAAGCAGAACCTGCTCTCGCCGTGGCTGGGCCTGACGGCGTTTTTCACCCTGGCGCTGCTGCTGTCGCTGCTGGTGTTTATCGGCGAGGCGTTGCGTGACGCCTTCGACCCACGATCGTGAGTGAATTGGCATGAGTGACAACCTGATCGAAATCCGCGACCTGTGCGTGGCCTTCAACGGCCAGCCTGCGGTGCGCAACCTGAGCCTGGACATACACCCTGGCGAGTGCCTGGCGCTGGTGGGTGAGTCGGGCTCGGGCAAGTCGGTGACCGCCCATTCGATCCTGCAACTGCTGCCCGAGGCCGGCACCGACGCCACCGGCTCCGTGCGTTATCGCGGCCAGGAACTGCTGGGCGCCAGCACCCGGACTCTGCAAACACTGCGCGGCAACCGCATCGCGATGATTTTCCAGGAGCCAATGACCTCGCTCAATCCGCTGCACACGCTCGAAAAACAGATCGGCGAAACCCTGCTGTTGCACAAGGGCCTGGGCGGCAAGGCGGCGCAGGCACGCATCCTGGAGCTGTTGGACCTGGTGGGCATCCAGAACCCTCAAACGCGGCTCAAGGCTTACCCGCATCAACTGTCCGGCGGCCAGCGCCAGCGGGTGATGATCGCCATGGCCCTGGCGTGCGAGCCGGAGCTGTTGATCGCCGACGAGCCCACCACCGCGCTGGACGTGACGGTGCAGCGCAAGATCCTGCTGCTGCTCAAATCCCTGCAACAACGCCTGGGCATGTCGCTGCTGCTGATCAGCCACGACCTTAACCTGGTGCGCAGCATCGCCCAGCGCGTGTGCGTGATGCGCGCCGGGGAAATCGTCGAACAGGCGGGCTGCGAAAGCTTGTTCTGCGCCCCGCAACACCCGTATAGCCGCCTGCTGCTGGACGCCGAACCTGCGGGAACGCCGTTGTGCCGCGACGAACGCGAGACGGTCCTGCAAGTGGACGATTTGAGCGTGCAGTTCCCGTTGGGCGGCGGCTTGCTTCGGCGCAAGCAGTACCTGCGCGCCGTCGATGGCATCAGCCTGAACGTGCAACGGGGCAAGACGTTGGGGATTGTCGGCGAGTCCGGCTCGGGCAAGTCCACCCTGGGCCAGGCGATCCTGCGTTTGCTCGACTCCACCGGCCACATCCGCTTCCAGGGCCAGGCGCTGGACGGGCTCAGCGGCAAGCAGTTGCAGCCGTGGCGCAAACAGATGCAGGTGGTGTTCCAGGACCCGTACGGCAGCCTCAGCCCGCGCATGTCGGTGGAACAGATCATCAGCGAAGGCCTGGAGGTGCACGCGCCGTGCCGCCCCGAGGAGCGGGAAGCCCAGGTGATCCGCGTGTTGCAGGACGTGGGCCTGGACCCCGCCAGCCGCCACCGCTACCCCCACGAATTCTCTGGCGGCCAGCGCCAACGCATCGCCATCGCCCGTGCGCTGGTGCTCAAGCCCGCGCTGATCCTGCTGGACGAGCCCACCTCGGCCCTGGACCGCACCGTGCAAAAACAAGTGGTGGCGCTGTTGCGCGAGCTTCAGGAAAAGTACGGCCTGACCTACCTGTTCATCAGCCACGACCTGGCCGTGGTGCGCGCGCTGGCCCATGACGTGCTGGTGATCAAGGACGGCAAAGTGGTGGAGCGCGGGCCCAGTGACGAGGTGTTCAGTGCGCCCGCCCACCCTTACACCCGTGAACTGCTGGCGGCGGCGCACCCATGAGCACGCGCCTTGAGGACTACCAGCAGGTTCGCGGGCTGGCGATCCAGTCGTTGTTCGAGATCATCGAGCAGTCCAGTGAAGGCACGGTGATTGTCGACAAAGACGCCAATATCGTGTGGATGAACGAGCGCTACGCCCGCCGCTTTGGCCTCAAAAGCGCCGCCGAGGCCATCGGCCAGCCGTGCGAAAAAGTCATCCCCAACAGCCTGTTGCGCCAGGTCGTGGGCAGCGACCAGCCGATCTTGCTGGACATTCAGGACACCTCCAAAGACCCGCTGGTGGTGATGCGCCTGCCGATCCACGACGAAACCGGCGCGGTGATCGGCGCCATCGGGTTTGCCCTGTTCGATCAACTGCGCAACCTGTCGCCCATGATCGAGCGCTACCTGAGCCTGCAGCAGGAACTGGCCTCCACCCGCTCGTTGCTGCGCTCGCGGCAGAGCAAGTACAACTTCGCGCATTTTATCGGCACCAGCGCGGCCAGCCTGGAGGTCAAACGCCGGGCCCGACGCAGCGCCAGCACCGACTCACCGGTGTTACTGCTGGGCGAAACCGGCACCGGCAAAGAACTGCTCGCGCAGGCCATTCACGGCGCCTCGCCCCGTGCGCACCAGGCCTTTGTGAGCGTCAACAGCGCGGCGATCCCCCAGGACCTGCTGGAAGCCGAGTTTTTCGGCACCGCCCCCGGCGCCTTTACCGGGGCCGACCGCAAGGGCCGCCCCGGCAAGTTGCAGATCGCCCAGGGCGGCACCTTGTTTCTTGACGAAATTGGCGACATGCCCCTGCCCTTGCAAAGCAAACTGCTGCGGGTGCTGCAAGAGAAAGAATTCGAGCCGGTGGGCTCCAACGAGATCATCCACAGCGACGTGCGGATCATCGCCGCGACTTCGCTGGACCTGGAAGCGGCGATCAAACGCGGCGAGTTCCGGGCCGACTTGTACTACCGGCTCAATGTGCTGCCGATCCAAGTGCCGCCATTGCGTGAGCGGCTGGACGATTTGCCCGCGCTGAGCGAGGCGATTCTGGAAGACCTGCGCAGCCAGCATGAACTGCACCCCGAGGCGCTTGCGCTGCTGGCGCGGCATGCGTGGCCGGGCAATATTCGCGAGCTGCGCAATGTACTGGAGCGTGCAGCGCTGCTCAGTGATGACCTGATGCTCGATGCTCGCGAGATTCGCGCAGCGATCGGCACCTTCAGCCCGGTGCAGCGCGAGGCGGTGGAGGCAGTCGAGGGTGAACGTTTTGCCGAGGCGCGGGATCGGTTCGATCGGCAGGTGATCGGCGCGGCATTGACGGCGTGCAGCGGGAATGTGATTGAGGCGGCCAAACGGCTGGGGCTTGGACGGTCGACGCTGTACAAGAAAATGGTCGCCTTGGGCATCGAACCGTCTCAATAAAGAGACTTTATTCTCATTATCAAGACACGCGCAGTTGGAGCTGGCGTGCCTGCAATAGCGGTCGATTCTCCGTGCAGGCAGACCGCCAGCCTGATTCCACTTTGATCCCGCCTGTCTCAAAAGAGAGACTTGGCTCGGCATGCATCGACAAAAACACTTAAATATCAACAAGTTATAGACTTGGCACGCTTCCCGCTATAGCCCTCCGAACGCGGCACCCACAACAATAACAATCCCCTTCGGAGACACACCATGAGTGTGATCATTGCCCTGGCAGCCCTCGCGCTGCTGATGCTGGCGGCCTACCGAGGCTACAGCGTCATCCTGTTTGCCCCCCTCGCCGCCCTTGGCGCCGTGCTGCTCACCGACCCGTCCGCCGTCGCCCCCGCGTTTACCGGGGTGTTCATGGAAAAAATGGTCGGTTTCATCAAGCTGTATTTCCCGGTATTCCTGCTCGGCGCCGTGTTTGGCAAGTTGATCGAGCTGTCCGGCTTCTCGCGCTCCATCGTCGCGGCCGCCATCCGCTTGCTCGGCACGCGCCAGGCGATGCTGGTGATTGTGCTGGTGTGCGCCCTGCTGACCTATGGCGGCGTGTCGCTGTTTGTGGTGGTGTTCGCGGTGTACCCGTTTGCCGCCGAGATGTTCCGCCAGAGCAACATCCCCAAGCGCCTGATCCCGGCCACCATCGCCCTCGGCGCCTTTTCCTTCACCATGGACGCCCTGCCCGGCACGCCACAGATCCAGAACATCATCCCCAGCACCTTCTTCAACACCACCGCCTGGGCCGCGCCCTGGCTGGGGGTGATCGGCACGGTGTTCGTGTTCTGCGCCGGTATGCTGTACCTGGTGCGCCAGCGCAACAAGGCGCTGCGAGCCGGTGAAGGTTATGGCACGGAGCTGCGCAACGAGCCGGAAACCGCCGCCGACCTGAAGCTGCCCAACCCGTGGATCGCCCTGTCGCCGTTGCTGCTGGTGGGCGTCATGAACTTGCTGTTCACCCACTGGATCCCACAGTGGTACGGCAAGACCCACACCCTGAGCCTGCCCGGCATGAGCGCCCCGGTGCAGACCGAAATCGCCAAGCTCACGGCGATCTGGGCAGTGCAGGCCGCCTTGCTGGTGGGGATTTTTGTGGTGCTGGTGTTCGGCTTTTCGGCGATTCGCAGCAAACTCGCCGAAGGCAGCAAAAGCGCGGTGAGCGGCGCGCTGCTGGCGGCGATGAACACCGCATCCGAATACGGCTTTGGCGCGGTGATCGCGTCCTTGCCGGGCTTTTTGGTGCTGGCCGACTGGCTCAAGGGCATTCCCAACCCGCTGGTCAACGAAGCCATTACCGTCACCTTGCTGGCCGGTATCACCGGCTCCGCCTCCGGCGGCATGAGCATTGCGCTGGCGGCCATGTCCGAGAGCTTTATTGCGGCGGCCCATGCGGCCAATATTCCCCTTGAGGTGCTGCACCGCGTGGCCGCCATGGCCAGCGGCGGCATGGACACCCTGCCCCACAACGGCGCCGTCATAACGCTGCTGGCGGTCACCGGGTTGACGCACCGCGAAGCCTACAAGGATATTTTCGGCATCACGCTCATCAAGACCCTGGCGGTGTTCGTGGTGATCGGTACTTTCTACGCCACTGGCATTGTGTGAGGTATTCATGACGACGTTGAACGGCAAGACAGCCCTGGTCACCGGCTCCACCAGCGGCATCGGCCTGGGCATCGCCCTGAGCCTGGCCAAGGCTGGGGCCCACCTGATCCTCAACGGTTTTGGCGACGCAAACGCGGCGGTGGCCGAGGTCGCCGCCCTGGGGGGCAAGGTGGCGCATCACCCGGCGGACGTTAGCGACCCTGCGCAGATTGCCGAGCTGATCGCCTATGGCGAGCGGGAATTTGGCGGCATCGACATCCTCGTCAACAATGCTGGCATCCAGCACGTGGCCCCGGTCGACGAGTTTCCGGTGGAACGCTGGGACGCGATCATCGCCATCAACCTGTCGTCGGTGTTCCACAGCACGCGCCTGGCATTGCCGGGCATGAAGGCCAAGGGCTGGGGGCGCATCGTCAATATCGCCTCGGTTCATGGGCAAGTCGGCTCGGTGGGCAAGGCGGCGTACGTGGCGGCCAAGCACGGGGTGATCGGGCTGACCAAAGTCGTGGGGCTGGAAACGGCCACCAGCAACGTGACGTGCAACGCCATCTGCCCGGGCTGGGTGTTGACGCCGCTGGTGCAACAGCAGATCGATGACCGGGCGGCTGCCGGGGTTGACCCGCAGCAGGCCCAGCGCGACCTGTTGGCGGAAAAACAGCCGTCGCTGGCGTTTGTCACGCCGCCCCAGCTGGGTGAACTGGTGCTGTTTTTGTGCAGCGAGGCCGGCAGCCAAGTGCGCGGCGCGGCCTGGAACATCGACGGCGGCTGGCTGGCCCAATAACCCCCGGCCACCCGGGAACAGGAAGAGATACCGCTATGTCCGACATCCTCTGGCAGCCCAGCCACGAACGCATCCGCGCCACGCGCATGGACCAGTTCCGACGCTTTATCAACGACCGCCATGGCGTGCAGTTGGCCGACTACGCCGCCCTGCACCAATGGAGCATCGACCAGCGTCCCGACTTCTGGCGGGCCATCGTCGATGTGTTCGAGGTGCAGTTCCACACGCCGCCCCACGCCGTGCTGATCGAAGACGCCGAGATGCCCAGCGCCCAGTGGTTTCCCGGCGCCACCCTGAACTTTGCCGAACACCTGCTGCGCCGCCGCGACGAACACCCGGCGGTGGTCGCCATCGCCGAAGACGGCGCCCGCGAACAGCTGACCTACGCCCAACTGGCGCAGCACGTGGCGGGCCTGCAACGCAGCCTGCGCGCCGCCGGGGTGGGCACCGGCGACCGCGTGGCGGTCTGCATGCCCAATACCTGGCAAACCCTGGTGGGCATGCTCGCCACCGCAAGCCTGGGGGCGATCTGGTCCTGCTCCTCGCCCGACTTCGGCACCCAAGGCATCATCGACCGCTTTGGCCAGATCGAACCCAAGGTGCTCATCGCCTGCGCCGGTTACCGTTACGCGGGCACGCTGATCGAGCAGACCGACAAGCTCAATCAGGTCCTTGAACGCCTGCCGTCGCTGCAACAGCTGATCATCGTGCCGTACGCCCTGCCCCTGGCCCGCTGTGAGGATTATCAAACGCACGCCCGCGTGGCCTTGTGGGACGCCTTCTACACCCCGGGCGGCAGCCCGGCATTCACCGCCGTGCCCTTTGATCACCCGCTGTACATCCTCTATTCCAGCGGCACCACCGGCATTCCCAAATGCATCATCCACGCGACCGGCGGTGTACTGCTCACTCACCTCAAGGAACACGGCCTGCACGCCGACCTGTCGCAGCACGACTGCCTGTTCTACTACACCACCTGCGGCTGGATGATGTGGAACTGGCTGGTGTCGGTCCTGGCCTTGGGCGCCACGGCGGTGTTGTATGACGGCTCGCCGTTTCACCCCGGGCCTGCGCGCCTGCTCGACTTGATCGACCGGGAGCGCATCAGCGTGTTCGGCACCAGCCCCAAGTACCTCGCGACCCTGGAAAAACACGGCCTGCAACCGCGCCTGAGCCATGACCTGGGCAGCCTCAAGGGCCTGATTTCCACCGGCTCGCCGCTGTCGCCACACAGTTATGACTACGTGTACCGCGAGATCAAGGCCGATCTGTGCCTGTCGTCGATGTCGGGCGGCACGGACATCGTCTCCTGCTTTGTGATCGGCAACCCCGTGCTGGCGGTGCGCCGGGGCGAAATGCAGTGCAAGAGCCTGGCGATGGCCGTCGAGGTCTGGGACGACCAGGGCCGCGCGGTGGTCGGTGAAAAAGGCGAGCTGGTGTGCACGCGGCATTTCCCGGCGATGCCCGTGGGGCTGTGGAACGACCCTGACCAACGCGCACTCAAGGCGTCGTATTTCAGCCTGTTCCCGGGGGTGTGGGCCCAGGGTGACTACGCCGAACAACGGCCCAACGGCAGCCTGCTGATCCACGGCCGCTCGGACGCAGTGCTCAACCCCGGTGGCGTGCGCATCGGCACGGCCGAGCTGTACCGCCAGGTCGAAAAAGTGCCGCAGGTGCTGGAAAGCCTGGCCATCGGCCAACGTTGGCAGGACGACGTGCGGGTGGTGCTGTTCGTACGCCTGGCGGACGGCCTTGTGCTGGATGAGGCCCTTGAACAACAGATCCGCCAGGTCATCCGTGCCAACACCACGCCGCGTCATGTGCCGGCCAAAATCCTGGCCGTCACGGACATCCCGCGCACTTTGAGCGGCAAGATCGTCGAGTTGGCCGTGCGCAACGTGGTGCACGGCGAGCCGGTCAAGAACACCGACGCCCTGGCCAACCCCCAGGCCCTGGCGCAATTTCGCGACCGCCCGGAGCTGGCGTGAAGATGAAAGGTTTCAGCACGCACGTCACGTTTTGCAGACAAACCGCCCAAGCGTGCTATTTTTCGTGGGTGGCCACCCTTCCCGAGTCAAGGGATAATCGGCGTTTGTTATTTTTCAAAGCGTTACGCGCAGGGCATTTACATGAACGGATCACCCACCGGCAGCGAAGCCGCAGCACTGATTGCGCAGCTGGACTGGGGCAACGGCCCCCTCGGTGACGCCAAGGGTTGGCCGCAAAGCCTTCGAACGGCAGCCGACATCGTTATCCACTCACCCATGCCCATGCTCTTGTTGTGGGGCCAGGACCTTATCCAGCTCTACAACGACAGCTTTGCCAAACTGGCCGGCAACAAGCACCCGGCCGCGTTCGGCCAGCCCGCGCACCTGATCTGGCCCGAACTCAGAAGCTTCACCGACCCGATCTACAGCGCCGTGCTGAGCGGCCAGGTGCGCAGCTTCAGCGACCAGCCCTTCGTGCTCAAACGCCAGGGCCGCGACACCGAGATCTGGCTGGACCTGACCTACAGCCCGATCCGCGACGAGCGCGGCGAAGTCGCCGGGATCCTGGTCACCGCCATCGAAACCAACGAACGCCGCCGCGTGACCCATGAGCTGCAACAGCGCTCCGAAGACAGCCTCAAGGCCCAGCACAATACCGAGCAACGCCTGCAACTGGCGCTCGCCGCCACCGACGCGGTGGGCACCTGGGACTGGGACATCGGCGAAGACCGCTTCATCGCCGACGCGCACTTTGCCCTGCTGCACGGCGTCGACCCGGATGACGCGGGCCTCTTGCCCATTAGCGCTTACCTGCAAGGCGTGCACCCCGAAGACCGTGGCCTGGTGGCGCGCAGCATCAAGCATTGCATCACCTACAGCACCGAATACGCCGAGGAATACCGCCTGCTGCAACCCGACGGGCAATTGCGCTGGGTGTTCGCCCGGGGCCGCTGCTACAAGGACGCATTGGGCCGCCCGGCACGTTTCCTGGGCGCGGCACTGGACCTCACCGAGCGCAAGCACACCGAACAGGCGCTGCGCCAGAGCCAGACCGAATTGCAGCTGATCATCAACGCCATGCCGGTGTTGATTGGCTATGTGGACCACGAGCAGCGTTTTCGCTTGAACAACAGCGCCTACCTGGACTGGTACGGCATGACCCCGCAGGAGTTGTACGGCAAGACCATCCGCGAAGTGGTCGGCGACGAGGTGTATGTGGGCCGCGTCGACAAGATCGAGGCGGCGCTCAAGGGCAAGGCCTGCAGCTTTACCACCGTGTCCCCGCACCGCGATGGCCGGCCCCGCCACGCCTTGATGAAGTACCTGCCGCGGTTCAGCGCCGACGGTTCGGTGAACGGGTTCTATATTTTTGTGATCGATGAAACCGAACGCAAACTCACCGAAGAAGCCCTGCGCCACCTCAACGAAAACCTCGAGGAGCGCGTGGGCCAGCGTACCCAGGCCCTGGCCGAGGCCAATCAGCGCCTGCAAAACGAAATGTTCGAGCGCGAGCGGGCCGAAGACGCGCTGCGCCACGCGCAAAAGATGGAAGCGGTGGGCCAACTTACCGGCGGCATCGCCCACGACTTCAACAACATGCTCACCGGCATCATCGGCAGCCTGGACCTGATGCAGCGCTACATCGCCGCCGGGCGCAGTGAAGAGATCGGCCGCTTCACCGACGCCGCCGTGTCCTCGGCCCACCGCGCCGCCGCGCTGACCCACCGGCTGCTGGCCTTTTCACGGCGCCAGTCGCTGGACCGCCGGCCCATCGACCCCAACCAGTTGGTGGCCTCGCTGGAAGACCTGTTCCGCCGAACCAAAGGTGCGCACATCGAGCTTCGGGTGCAGCTGGGCGGCGATGTCTGGCCGGTGAACACCGACGCCAGCCAGCTGGAAAACGCCCTGCTGAACCTGGTGATCAACGCGCGCGACGCCATGCCCGACGGCGGCGAACTGCTGATCGAAACCGCCAACAGCTACCTGGACGGCACCGACATCACCACCCTGGAACCGGTCAAGGCCGGTGACTACGTGATGCTCGGCGTGAGCGACAACGGCGCGGGCATGACGCCCAAGATTCTCGCCAAGGCGTTCGACCCGTTCTTCACCACCAAACCTATCGGCCAAGGCACCGGCCTGGGGTTGTCGATGATCTACGGCTTTGCCCAGCAATCGGGCGGCCATGTGACCATTCACAGCGAACCCGGCCAGGGCACCTGCGTGCGCCTGTACCTGCCGCGCCTGCACGGCACGGCACTGGAAAAAACCGCGCCCCCAAGCCTGGGCGAAGCCCCGGTGGCGCGGGCCGGTGAAGCCGTGGTGGTGGTCGAAGACGACACGGCAGTGCGCATGCTGGTGGTCAACGTGCTGGACGAGTTGGGCTACACCGCCCACCAGGCCGCCGATGCGCGGGCGGCGTTGCCGTTGCTGGAGTCGGACTTGCGCGTGGACCTGCTGGTGACTGACGTGGGCCTGCCCGGTATGAACGGCCGGCAACTGGCAGAAATCGCCCGCCAGCAACGACCCGGGCTCAAGGTGCTGTTCATGACCGGTTATGCCGAAAACGCCGCCGAGCGCCAGGGCTTTCTGGAAGATGGCATGGACATGGTGACCAAACCGTTTTCGATTGACCTTTTGGCCACCAAAATCCGCAGCATGATCAGCGATGACGCCGAGGTTCAGGCATAATCGCGCGCCGTTTTACCGCCGGAAGATGACCGATGAAAGCCCAAGCCCGCCATATCCTGGTAAAGACCAGCGAAGAAGCCGAACAGCTCAAGCAGCGCATTGCCAAGGGCGAAGCCTTTGACGTGCTGGCCAAGAAGTACTCCACCTGCCCGTCGGGCAAGCGCGGCGGCGACCTGGGCGAAATTCGCCCCGGCCAGATGGTGGGGGCGATTGACGCGGTGATCTTCAAGAAGCCGCTGCGGGTGGTGCACGGGCCGATCAAGAGCAAATTCGGCTATCACCTGGTGCAGGTGTTTTACCGCGACTGACCGCCCGCGCCCGCGGCCTCACGCCTTGGGAATCAACGCCCCCGGCACCTGGATCACCTGGCTCGCCAGCCGGTGCCCGGCCACTGCCGCTTGCTCCGGCGTACCGCCCTTGAGTCGCGCCGCCAGGTACGCCGCGCTGAACGAATCGCCTGCCGCCGTGGTGTCCACCACGCTTTCCACCACCAGGGCAGGTACGCTGAACCGCTCTGAACCGGCACGAATCAGGCAGGCCTCGGCGCCCCGCTTGAGCACCACTTCTTCAAGTGCCGGGTAGGCGGCAAACACCTGCTCGCTGTCTGCATAACCAAACAGCGCCCGTTCGTCGTCTTCGGTCAGCAACGCAATATCGACGTGGGCCATGACCTGGTGATACGCCACCCGCGCCGCGTCGAGGCTGGCCCACAAGCGCGGCCGGTAGTTGTTGTCGAACACTACTTTGGCGCCACGCTGGCGCGCCTGCACCAACACCTGCAGCAAGCGCTCGCGCCCCACCTCGCCGAGCACGGCCAGGGTAATGCCGCTCAAATACACCACGTCATAGCCGGGCAAGGCCGCCAGGATCGGCTCGGCCGCCGGGGTGGTGAAGCAGTCGCGCACGGCAGCTTCATTGCGCCAATAAAGAAACTTGCGCTCGCCCCGGGCGTCGGTCTGGATGCAGTACAAACCGGGCAGGCGCCCAGGCAGGCGCTGGACCATGCCCAGGCCCAGGCCTTCGTCGGCCCAGTGTGTGCACATGGCGTCGCTGAAGCTGTCGTCGCCCAGCGCGGTGACGTAATCCACCGTGCTGCTGCCACCCAGTTCGCGGCGCAGGTAGACGGCGGTGTTGAGCGTGTCGCCGCCAAAGCTCTGGTGCAGCGAGCCATCGGCGCGGTGTTGCAGTTCAATCATGCATTCGCCGATAAGGGCGATGCGGGCGGTGGAAGTCATGCTGGCATTCTCGGGCAGGGTTCGGGGCTCGCGGTCAGAAGCAGGTAGTCAGCGACTCAATCACCTGCATCTGCTCATCCACCAGGCAACCTACCTGCCATTTGTCAAAGGTGAGGCACGGGTGCGAGGTGCCGAACGAAATGATGTCGCCAATGCGCAGTTCCACCCCCGGCGCCACCACCATAAAAGCGTGCTGATCCATCACCGCCGTAACCTTGCAGCCACTCACGTCATCGCCCACTGCTGGAACGACGCCCGCCTTGTAGCGCTTGAGCGGCACCGGCAGGCCGGCGTCGTAGGCCACGTCACGCTTGCCCAGGGCGATCACCGCAAACCCGGGCTCGGGCAGCGATTGCACATGCGCCCACACTTCCAGCGCCGGGCGCAGGCCTTCGTTGAGGTCGCTGCGCCGGTCGAGCACGCAGCACTGCGCCTCTTTGTAGATGCCATGGTCATGAGCCACATAGCTGCCCGGGCGCAAGACGCTAAGGAAGCGGCCCGCGGCGTTTTGCGTTTCGAACGACTCGGCGATCAGGTCATACCAGGCCGAACCCGAGGCGGTGACGATGGGCTTGTCGAGGGCAAAGGCGCCGCTGTCTTGCAGCTGCACCGCCAGGCTCACCAGGCTGGCTGCAAAGGCACGGATGCCGCTGATGGCGTGCTCGCCGTGGATCACCCCCTCGTAACCTTCGATGCCGGTCAGCGCCAGGGCGGGCTGGGCCTTGATGGCCTGGGCCAGTTCCAGCACTTGCTGTTCACTGCGGCAACCACAACGGCCACCGACCACGCCGTATTCGATCATCACGTTCAAACGCAGGCCACGGGCGGCAAAAAACGCGCCCAGGTCAGCGACGTTATCGGGGTGGTCCACCATGCAATGGAAGTCGAACGTCGCGTCGGCCAAAAGCTCGGCGATGAGCGCCATGTTGGGCGCGCCCACCAGTTGGTTGGCCATCAACACGCGGCGCACGCCACCGGCGTAGGCGGCGCGGGTCTGCACCGCGTTGGCCAGGGTGATGCCCCAGGCGCCTGCCGCGATCTGACGCTGGAACAGCGCCGGCATCATGCTGGTCTTGCCATGGGGCGCAAGCTCGGCGCCGCTGTTGCTGACGAAGGTTTGCATCCAGCGGATGTTGTGTTCCAGCGCGTCACGGTGCAGCACCAGGGCCGGCAGGCTGACGTCGCGTACCAGGTGGGCACCGGCAGCGGCGGCGCCTTTGTCAACGGCGTTGAAGGCAGACATGAAAAACTCCTATTCGTTGATGCGACGGGCCAGGTTGTTGGCACTGTCGATAAGCACCCGGCGGTAGTCGTTGTAGTTGCGCTTGGCGTCTTCACGCGGGGCGACGATGCACAGCGTGGCAATGCTGATGCCTTTGGCATCGCGTACCGGGGCGGCGAAGCAATGGGTAAAGGTGTCGGCCACGCTGTCGAAGGAAAAAAAGCCGTCGAGGGTGGCCTGGCGGATCTGAGCGAGAAACGTCTCCAGCGCCAGGCGCTCGCCGCCGGGCAGGATGAAGTCGTCGTAGTCGATCAGGTCGATGATTTGCTGGTCGCTCAGGTGGCCCAGCAGCAAGCGGCCGGAGGCGGTCCAGGGAATGGGCGCGTTTTCACCGATGTCCGACGAGATCCGAAAATGCCGCTCGCCCTCGCGCATCAGGGCCACGGTGTATTTGCGCCCGTTGAGCAGGCACATCTGCGCGGTTTCGCGGGTCTGGCTGACGATTTCTTCCAGGGCCTGATCGGCTTCGCGGGTGAGGTCGAAATGCCGCAGATGGGCCTGGCCGAGAAAGTACAACTGGCGACCGAGGTACACGTGCCCCTCTTTGCCCACGGGTTCCAGGATGCGCCGTTCCAGCAGCGAAGCCACCAGTTCGTAGACCGTGGACTTGGGGCTGCCAATGCCGCTGGCGATGTCATTCGGGCGCAGGGGCTGGCCGATTTCCTTGAGAAAATCGAGGATATCGAACGCTCGGTCAAGGCCCTTGGCGCGGCGTTTGATGGTGTCTTCGGTCATGGCAGTTTCAAGTCCCGTTACAGATAAGGACGGTCCCGCGCCAGGCGCGGGAACGGTCGGGCATTTAGCCTTTTTTCTTGTAGGCCACGCAATCGATCTCGACCTTGCAGTCGACCATCATGTTGGCCTGCACACAGGCCCGCGCTGGCGCGTGCTCAGGGGTGAAGTATTCGCCGAACACTTTGTTGAAGCTCCAGAAGTCCCGCGGGTCTTCCAGCCACACACCCACGCGCACCACGTCTTCGAGGGCGTAGCCAGCCTCTTCGAGAATGGCCACCACGTTGCGCATGGTCTGATGGGTTTGCTCGACGATCCCGCCGGTGATGATTTCACCGTCCACCGCAGGCACCTGGCCGGACACGTACAGCCAGCCATCCGCCTCCACCGCGCGGGCGAAAGGACGCGGTTGGCCACCGCCGGCCGTGCTGCCGGCGCCGTAACGAGTAATGCTCATAAGAGTGCTCCTGATTAAAAACGAATGTTCTTGAGAAATTCCGCCAGGCGTGGCGATTGCGGGCGCTCGAAAATATCTTTAGGCCCGCCCTGCTCTTCGATGCGCCCCTGGTTCATGAAGACGATCTTGTCCGACACCTCGTAGGCAAACCGCATCTCGTGGGTGACCAGCAACATGGTCATGCCTTCTTCGGCCAGGCCCTTGATCACGCTCAGCACTTCGCCCACCAGCTCCGGGTCCAGGGCCGAGGTGACTTCGTCGAACAGCATCAGGCTTGGGTTCATCGCAATGGCCCGGGCGATCGCCACACGCTGTTGCTGGCCGCCGGACAATTGGCCGGGGAAGTGATTGCGGCGCTCCAGCAGGCCCACGCGCTGCAGCCATTTTTCGGCCAGCGCCACGGCTTCGTCCTTGCCCATCTTTTTGACCTTGAGCAGGCCCAGGGTGACGTTCTGCAAGGCCGTCAGGTGCGGGAACAGGTTGAATTGCTGGAACGCCATGCCGGTCATGGCGCGGTGCTGGGCGATGATTTTTTCGGGGTGGCGCACGCGCTTGCCGGCGATTTCGCTGTAGCCGATGGACTCGCCGTCCAGGGTGATCTGCCCGCCCTGGAACTCTTCCAGCAGGTTGACGCAGCGCAGCAGCGTGGTCTTGCCCGAGCCGCTGGAACCGATCAGCGTCACGACGTTGCCGCGCTGCATGGACAGGTCGACGCCCTTGAGCACTTCGACCGGGCCGTATTGTTTACGCAGGCCGCGAATGTTCAGCAGCGGTTGGGTTGTTGGGGTTTGAGTCATGGCAAGGCCACCCGCTTTTCAATGTAGCGCCCGAACAATTCGATGGCGTAGTTGATGACAAAAAACAGCAAACCGGCGAACACATAGAACTGCAGGGTCATGAAGTTCCGTGCGATCACTTGTTGGGTACTGAGCAGCAGTTCGGCCACGCCGATCACCGAGAGCAAGGTGGACGCCTTGACGATTTCGGTGGACGAGTTGACCCAGGTCGGCAGGATCTGGCGCAGCGCCTGAGGCAGCAGCACGTAGCCCAGGGACTGGTAAAAGGTCAGGCCGATGGCCTTGCCCGCTTCCAGTTGCCCACGGGGGATGGCTTGCAGCGCACCGCGCACGATCTCGGACACGTGGGAGCCACAAAACAGAGTGAGGCCCAAGGCACCGGCCTGGAACGCGCTGATCTGCCAGCCCAGTGCCGGTGCCATGTAAAAGCACGCCAGCACCAGCACAAACACCGGCGTACCACGGATCAGGTCGACGTACAGCCGAAACGGCGCACGCATCCAGAATTTGCCGTAGGTGAGGATCAACCCGGCGACGATGCCGATCAACGTGCCGCCGATAATCGCCAGAATCGAGCAATACACGCTGGTCTGGAAGCCCGCCCAGAGGGTGTCCCGGGCGATCCACAACTCATGCAGCCAGCTGGGGGATTCGTACATGGAAACCTTCCTTAACGACGGATGGCCAGGCGCTGTTCCAGGTAGCGGAGCAGCATGGCGATGAGGTAACAGGCGGCCACGTAGAGCGCGGTCGTGACCAGCCAGGTTTCAATCACCCGGTAGCTTTCGACGTTGATCTTGCGGGCGTAATAGGTCAGCTCCGGCACCGCGATCGCGGCGGCCAGCGAGGTGTCCTTGAACAACGAGATAAAGTTGTTCGACAGCGCAGGCAGCACGTTGCGCAGCATCACCGGCACGGTGATGTAGGCCCGGATGCGCCATTCGCCCAGGCCAATGGCCAGGCCAGCTTCACGCAACCCCTTGGGAATGTTCAGCAACCCGGCGCGGAACACTTCGGTCAGGTAAGCACCGGCGTACAGCGACAGGGTGATGATGAACGAGGGGATCTTGTCCAGCCGGATGCCCAGGGTCGGCAACGCAAAGTAGATCAACAGGATCAGCACCAGGATGGGCGTGTTGCGCACCACCGTCACGTACACCGAGGCCATGACGCGCAGCGCCGGGTGTTTGGACAGCATGGCAAACGCCATCAACAGGCCGATCACGCAGCCGATGGCGATGGACAGCAGCGCCAGTTCAAGGCCAAGGCCCAACCCCGCCAGCAAGCTGGGGAAGTCGCGCCATACCGCGGCAAAGTTCAACTGATAGTTCATGGTAAGCAGTACCCGAGTCGGGGCGCCTCAAGTGGCGCCCCAGGTTTACACATCACTTGAATTCAACCGGGAAACCAATCGCAGGCTCTGGCAGGTCCACACCGAACCATTGCTTGAACGAGGCCTTGTAGGCCGGGAATTCCACGCCGGTCATGGCTTCGTGCAGGGCGGTGTTGACGAAGTTCAGCCAGTCCTGGTCGCCACGCTTGACGGCGCACGCGTAGGTCTGCGGGCTCCAGGCATACGTCGGGCTGCGGTAGCGGCCGGGGTTTTGCACCATCAGGTATTTGACCGAGGACTGGTCGGTGGCAGCGGCATCGGCACGGCCGGAGTTCACGGCCTGGTACATCAGGTCGACGCTGTCGTACTGGTCGACCTTGGCTTTAGGCAGCGCCTGGTGCACCAACTCTTCGGCGTAGACGTTTTGCAGCACGGCCACGGTGACGCCATCGCCACCCGCTTGCAGGTCTTCGATTTCCTTGTACTTGCTGTTGTTGGGCAACAGCAGGCCCACGCCTTCGCGGTAGTACGGCAGGGTGAAGGCCACCTGCTGTGCACGGCTTGCCGTGACGGTGATGAACTGGCAGCTCATGTCGACTTTGTCGGTGAGCAGGTTGGGAATACGGGCGTCGGAGGACTGCACCACAAACTCGACTTTGCTCGCATCGTTGAACAGGCCCTTGGCCACGATGCGGCCGATGTCGATATCAAAACCTTGCAACTTGCCATCCGCTCCCTGGAAATGCCACGGCGCATTGGTACTGCCTGTACCCACGATCAGATGGCCGCGTTTAAGGACATCGTCGAGCTTGCTGTCCGCCGCATGCACTACGCTGGCGAGGGAAGCCGATGCGGCGAAGAGAAAAACACACGCTTTGAACACGGAAGGTCGTTGCTGCATGACAGGCACTCCAGGAGTTGTGTATTCCGCTATACCGGAACTTGGTATGTAACAACGGAATAGACAGCAGAAAGTGTGCCATACGCCTTAACAGGTCACTATCGAATAAATAAATGTTATAAAAATCATATAGATACGAAATATTAAAAAAGCGGCGTTGCGCCACCACCTCACGCCGCAGTGCTACCGTCGGCCACACCACGGGGTGACATGTCACATTCAAGTGCACCCACCGGCTGTTACCGCGCACAAAAGTGGTGCAGCATGCCCCATGGAAAAATCCCAGGCCTGGGCTAGCCTTGGCAGATCAACTCCGGCGATGGACAGCACTTCGATGAAAACCCGCCTCACCCTCCTCGTGTTCACCCTGGTGTTCACTGGTGCCGCGTTCGCCAAGGATGACCGCCGCGAATGCAAGGCCGAGCTCGCCCGGCTCAAGGCCGCCTTCTCTAACGACTACATGAACCAGAACCACCACGGCTACCGCCGCGCCAAGGACGCGCGTTATGACGGGGACTATAAAAAGTGCGTGGACCTGGCCAGAAAGGCCCGGGAACGGGCGGAACGCCGCGAAGACCTGTAAATGTTGACAGTAGACCGTGCCGATCACCTGGCTTAGCGTGGGCAACAGGACCATTTGGCCCGTTGCTCAAGGAGATCATCATGGGGATCGCAACCGACGTCATCGCCACTGCCGAGGCTTACCAGCACGCATTGGCCTCACATCACACGCTATTCATGCTGTTTGTCTCACAACACTGCCCTGCCTGCGCCGAATCCGGGCCGCTGTTTGAGCGTATCGGCGCCGCGCATGCCAAGGCGGTGAAAAGCATGGTGCTCGATACGGCCCAAACCCCCAGGCACGAGGCCGTGACCGGCACGCCCACACTGCTGATTTTTCGCAACGGTCAAATGGTCGAGAAAATGAAGGGGTTCGGCCCCTGGGAAAGCCAGGAGCAAACCGTCAACGACCTGTTCAACCGTTACGCCCAGCCGCCCGGGCTACCCGGCGCCCCTTGACCGTGCCTTACACCGGCACCAGCACCACCTGCGTTACCCGGCGCTCTTGCACCGCCGCCACGGTCAGGCGCCAGCCCTGGTGTTCCAGGCTGTCGCCCACCACGGGCAGGCGGTCGAGCAGGCTCATCACCAACCCCGCCAGGGTCTGGTAATCCTCGGTGGCCACGGCCTTGAAGCCGGTGCGCTGGCGGATCACGCCCAGGTTGACCGCGCCGCTCGCCTGGAACCCCTCGCCCAGCTGGACAATTTCCGGCCCGCCGATCTCGCTGGCGTCCGGCAGCTCACCGGCGATGGACTCCAGAATATCGGTCATGCTCAGCACGCCCATGAAGTCGCCGAATTCGTTGATCACAAACGCGATGTGGGTCGACTCCTGGCGCATCTGCTCCAGGGCATTGAGGATCGAAAAACTCTCCAGCAGGTTGATCGCCCGGCGCGCCATCGGCTCAAGGTCCGGCTCACGGCCCGCCAGGTACTCGCGCAGCAATTCTTTTTTATGCACGAAGCCCAGCGGCTCATCCACCGCGCCGTTGCGGATCAACGGCAGCCGCGAGTAGGACGAGTGCATCAGCTTCAAGCGAACGGTGTCGGGGTCATCCGCCAGGTCAATGCAGTCCACCTGCGCGCGGGGCGTCATCAAGGTGCGGATCGGCCGCTCGGCCAGTTGCAGCACGCCACTGATCATCACCCGCTCACGCCGGTCGAACAGCGGCCCGCTGTCAGGGCCCGGGCCGTCCAGCAGGTCGGCCACCTCCTCGCCCACTTCCTCCACCGCCAGGCTGCGCCCGCCCAGCAAGCGCATCACCGCATGGGCCGTGCGCTCACGTATTGGGCGCGCACCCTGCATGGACTTCTTGCGACGGGCCCGGGCGATCTGGTTGAACACCTCGATCAGGATCGAGAAACCAATCGCCGCATACAGATAGCCTTTGGGGATATGAAAGCCCAGGCCTTCAGCCGTCAGCGCAAAGCCGATCATCATCAAAAAGCCCAGGCACAGCATGATCACGGTGGGGTGGGCATTGACGAAGCGGGTCAACGGTTTGCTGGCAACGATCATCAGGCCAATGGAAATGATCACCGCGATCATCATCACTGCGAGCTCGTCCACCATGCCCACGGCAGTGATCACCGCGTCGAGGGAAAAAACCGCGTCCAGCACCACGATCTGCGCCACGATCGGCCAAAACATCGCATAGACCGCGCCGCCCGTGCGCTGGGCAACATGCCCTTCAAGCCGCTCATGCAACTCCATGGTGGCCTTGAACAACAGGAACACGCCGCCAAACAGCATGATCAGGTCACGGCCGGAGAAGCTCTTGCCGAACACCTCGAACAGCGGCTGGGTCAATGTGACCAGCCACGAAATACTCGCCAGCAAGCCCAGGCGCATCAGCAGCGCCAGCGACAAACCGATCAAGCGCGCCCGGTCGCGCTGCTCGGGAGGCAGTTTGTCGGCAAGGATTGCAATAAACACCAGGTTGTCGATACCCAGCACCAGCTCCAGCACAATCAAAGTCAACAGGCCGAGCCAGGCCGTTGGATCCGCTAACCATTCCATTTGAAAATTCTCGATCGATCAGTAATTTCAGAACGCCAGACACGGCAAGACGCGGTCAGGTGACCGAGTAAAGGGTAGCCAGCGGAAAACGGGGTGCTTGAGCGGGGACGTCAGAGGGCGGTCTTGGGAAAGACGACTGGGAGGCTCCGAGAGGGTGTTCATGCAGGTCCTGTAATTGAAAAAGGACTTGAATCCTACAACCGAAAGCAAAATTCCTTACACGTAAAACTATTACAAGATCTGTCCCCCCTTCGCCTCTCGCTTCACCTGCTGGATATACCGCGCCACCGCCGGCGCCTTTTCGAACCGCCGATGAATCAATGACAGCCACGACGACGCCTCACTGCCCTGAATCGCGCGGTACACCACATTCGGCAAGTTCACGTGCCCCACCACCGACTCGGGCACCACGGCCACGCCCTGCCCCAATGAAACCAGGGCGATCACCGCCACCAACCCGCCCGGCTGCGGCCCAAGTCGCGGGGCATAGCCGCCCTGGGCGGCCACGTGCAGGGTGCCGCTGATTTGCTCGGGCAATATAAAGGTCTCGTTTTGCAGGTGCTGGCAGGTAATTGCCTTCAACCCCAGCAGCCAGGAGCCCTGCGGCAACGCCAGTACAAACCCTTCACTGTCCAGCCTTACGGCTTCCACGCCATCGGGCAGTGCCATGGGCGAGCGCACGTAACCAATATCAAACCGCCCTTCAGCCACCTGCGTCGGTAACGTCGCCATGGGGCTTTCCCGTACGTTGAGGCTCACATCCGGGAACTGCCCGCTGAACGCCTGCACCTGGCGCTGCAACAGCCCCGAATACACGGCCGACGCCACGTACCCCAACTCGATATGCCCGGTTTCGCCGCGCCCGGCGCGCTGGGCATTGCGCTGGGCCGACTCGAACTGACGCACGGTGGCCTCGGCCTCGAGCAATAACGCGGCACCCGCTTCGGTCAGGCTCACTTCGCGTTGCTGGCGAATAAATAAACGCGTACCCAGCAGGCCTTCCATGTCCTGGATCTGGCGGCTCAGGGTCGGCGGCGCAATGCCCAGTTGTTCGGCCGCGCGGGTGAAGTTGCGGTGCCGGGCAACCGCCAGGAAGTAGCGGAAATGACGTATGTCCATCACAGCGTTAGCTCAAAGGTAATGAAGTGCCACACCCCGGCTAACAAACAAACCGCCGCCGGGGAATAAGCTGGCAAGACGTCCAGAGTGAGAGAGTTTCAGATGCCCGTCAAATCCAACACTGCTATTGCCTGCGGGGTAATCCGGCCATGAGAGAGGTCAGCCCACGCTTGACGTTGTTGACCGCCTCGGGGGTCTGCTCGCTGATTGTGCTCGACACCAACATCGTCGCCGTCACCTTGCCCAGCATTGCCCGCGACCTGGGGGCCAATTTTGCCGATATCGAATGGGTGGTCAGCGCCTACATGCTGGCGTTCGCCGCGCTGCTGCTGCCCGCCGGGAGCATTGCCGACCGCGTTGGGCGCAAGACAACGCTGGTCTGGGGCCTGAGCATTTTTATCCTCGCGTCCCTCGGTTGCGGTGCGGCGCCCAATGCGCTGTTTCTGGACATCGCCCGGGCCATCAAGGGGGTGGGCGCGGCCTTGTTGCTGACGTCGGCACTGGCCTCCATCGGCCACACCTTTCACGATGAGGTGGCGCGCGCCAAGGCCTGGGCCTTCTGGGGTGCCTGCATGGGCGTGGCGATGACCGCCGCCCCCACCCTGGGCGGGCTGATCACCCACTACCTGGGCTGGCGCTGGATTTTCTACCTCAACCTGCCCATTGGCCTGGCGTTGATGGGGCTGGTGCTGCGGGCCATTCCACAGTCCCGGGACACCCAGTCTTCGCGCCTGGACCCATGGGGCAGCCTCACGTTCAGCGCCAGCCTGCTGTGCTTGATCTGGGGCTTGATCGAGGCCAATCGCATTGGCTGGGACAACCCGCTGACCTACGCCCGCCTGCTCGGCGGCGCCGTGTTGCTGGGTGCATTCGTGCTGGTCGAGCGCGTGCAACAACGGCCAATGGTGGACCTGCTGCTGTTTCGCCATCCACGGTTTATCGGCGCGCTGCTGGGCATGTTTGCCTATGCCGGTTGCGCTCAGGTGATGATGACGCTGCTGCCGTTCTACCTGCAAAACGGCTTGGGATTCTCCGCGATCAGTTCGGGGTTGGGCATGTTGCCGTTCGCACTGACCATGCTGATCGGCCCACGCATCGGCGCACGCCTGGCCGCCCGTTTCGCCCCGGCCACCCTGATGGCCACCGGGCTGGCACTGGTGGGCGGCGGCAACCTGCTCAGTGCCTGGGCGGTGCAGGTCGGCGGCTACTTGCCGTTCGCCCTGGCGATTGCGGTGACGGGGGCCGGGGCTGGCCTGCTCAACGGCGATACCCAGAAAAACATCATGGCCTGCGTCCCCCGCGACCGCGCCGGAATGGGCTCGGGCATCAGCACCACCATGCGTTTCAGCGCGATCATGCTGGCCATCGGTATCTACGGGGCGCTGTTGAGCAGCCACAGCGAACACTTGCTACAGGCAAGCCTGGGTTCGCACTGGCAGGCCCAGGTGCCGGGCATCGCTTCGCGGGTGGTGGCCGGTGACATGCCGGCCGCGATGGCGCAGGTGCCGGAGGCGGCCCGGCCGACGCTGCAACCGCTGGCGCGGCAAGCCTTTGTCGGCGGGTTCAGCGTGGTGTTGTGGGTGGCGGGGCTGCTGGGGTTGCTCGGTGCCTGCGTGGTGGGCACCTTGATGCGCCACCCCATCCCGGCCCCCACGCCGCCTTCAGTGGCAACCGCCTGAGCGGGTTACCAGAACCGCTGCTGGGTCAACCGGCTCCACCAGCTCAGCAGCACCCGGTCCACCGAGCCACTGGCGGCCAGGCCAACGCGTTCCTGCAAGCTCTTGCGCTCGGCATAGTGCAAGTGGAACACCTCGGCCGTTTTTGCCTTGTCGGCCAGGTACTCATCGCTGGTCTGCAACTGGTCGACCAGTTGCTTGTCCAGCGCCGCAACGCCGAGCCAGACTTCGCCGGTGGCCACTTCATCAATGGCCAGTTGCGGGCGATAACGCGAGACAAAGTTCTTGAACAGCTGATGGGTGATGTCCAGGTCTTCCTGGAACTTCTCCCGGCCCTTCTCGGTGTTTTCGCCAAACACCGTCAGGGTGCGTTTGTATTCACCGGCGGTCAGCACTTCAAAGTCGATATCGTGTTTTTTCAGCAGGCGGTTGACGTTGGGCAACTGCGCCACCACGCCAATGGAGCCCAGGACGGCGAAGGGGGCGCTGATGATCGTCTCGCCGATGCACGCCATCATGTAGCCGCCGCTGGCCGCGACCTTGTCGATGCACACGGTCAGCGGCACGCCCGCCTGGCGGATGCGCGCCAGTTGCGAGGAGGCCAGGCCGTAGCTGTGCACCATGCCGCCGCCGCTTTCGAGGCGCAGCACCACTTCATCCTTGGGGGTGGCGAGGGTCAGCAGCGCCGTGATTTCGTGGCGCAGGCTCTCGGTGGCCGAGGCCTTGATGTCGCCGTCGAAGTCCAGCACAAACACCCGTGGCTTGGGCTCGGGCTCCTTCTTGCCCTTTTTCTTTTCACGTTTGCCTTCGGACTTGCGCAACGCCTTGAGCTGGTCCTTGTCGAGCAGGGTCTGCTCCAGGCGCTCACGCAGGCCTTTATAGAAGTCATTGAGCTTGCTCACCTGCAACTGGCCCGACGATTTGCGACGGCCTTTACTGCGCAAGGCGGCGAAGGTGATCAGTACCACCAGGATGGCAACGACCAGGGTGACGGTCTTCGCCAGAAAAACGGCGTACTCGGCCAGAAAATCCATGAGGCTCCTTACAGATACAATGCGCCAGGCGCGGATTGGCCAAGCATACCGGCGGGACCGCCAGGGGGCCAGCGATCAAACGGCCTGCAACCGCCCTCTAACAAGCTTTTAAAACGAGCGTATGTTTTTTCATTGACAGCTCTCCGGCATCCCCATAACCTCGCCAGACTTTCAACGTACCGGGAAAACGGACGTGGGTAGCATCTACCTGATTCGACATGGCCAGGCCTCCTTTGGTGCAGACGACTACGACGTGCTGTCCCCCATTGGCGTACAACAGGCGCAAGTCCTTGGCCGCCACCTGGCCGAACTGGGCCTGACGTTCGACCGCTGCGTGGCAGGTGACCTGCGTCGACAACAGCACACCGCTACCGCCGCCTTCGAACACTACAGCGCCCTCAGCCTGCCGGTGCCCCTCCTGGAAACCGACAGCGCGTTCAACGAGTTCGACGCCGAAGCCGTCATCCGCGCCCTGCTTCCCGACCTGCTGCACAGCGAGCCCCACGCCCTGGAGATCCTGCGCAACGCGGCACAGAACCGCAGCGAGTTCCAGCGCATCTTCGCCCAGATCATCGACCGCTGGCTGGCCGGCACCTACGACCCGCCGGGGCTGGAAAGCTGGCTGGGCTTCGTCGAACGCGTACAAGGCGGCTTGCAGCGCTTGCTGGAATCAGCAGGCGAGCACGACAAAATCGCCGTGTTCACCTCCGGCGGCACCATCACCGCCCTGCTCCACCTGATCACCCGAATGCCCGCCGCGCAGGCTTTCGAACTGAACTGGCAAATCGTCAACACCTCGCTCCACCAGCTGAAATTCCGTGGTCGCGAGGTGGCGCTGGCTTCCTTCAACAGTCATGTACACCTGCAACTGCTGAAGGCGCCGCAACTCATCACCTACCGATGAGCTGCGGCCAACCGTGACCCCAAGGTCACTGGACTCAACCTAAAAGGATCGAAACCATGACTGACGTAGCTAAAGTTGTAGAAACCATGAAAGCCAAATTCAACCCGGCCGCTGCCCAGGGCCTGGACGTGGTGTTTGGTTTTCGTATCGACGACAGCAAGCACTTCTCCCTGATCGTGAAAGACGGCACCTGCGACCTCAAGGAAGGCGAAAACCCTGACGCCAACGTGACCCTGGTGACCGACAGCGAAACCATGGCCGGCATCGTCAGCGGCGAAACCGACGGCATGCAAGCCTTCATGGGCGGCAAACTGCGCGTCGAAGGCGACATGATGCTGTCGATGAAGCTGAGCGAGCTGTTCCCGGCCTGATACGGCGCCTGCCCGAACAGACCCATCCCGCCCTCACCGGCGGGATTTTTTTTGCCCGCAAATCCCCTCCCCAGGCGCGCTCAACCCGGCGCTGACGGCTTGGGCTGCAACAGCAGCGCCACCAATGCACTCCACCCGGTCTGGTGCGAAGCCCCCAGGCCGCGCCCCGTCTCACCATGGAAGTACTCATGGAACAACACCAGGTCGCGGCTGGCCGGGTCTGCCTGCAGTTGCGCATACCCAGCCATCGAAGGCCGCATGCCGTTTTCATCCTGCAGGAACAAGTGGGTAAGGCGCTGGCTGAGGCTGTCGGCCACCTCATCAAGCGATGACAGATACCCGCTGCCCGTGGGGTACTCCACCGAGAAGTTGTGTGCGTAGTAACGATGAAACTCGCGCAGCGACTCGATCAGCATGTAGTTGACCGGCATCCACAGCGGCCCGCGCCAGTTGGAATTGCCGCCATACAACCGCGAATCCGACTCGGCCGGCGTATAACGGGCGCACAGCGTGTTGCCGTTCATCTTCAGCGCCAGGGGCTGTTCGGCGTGGGCCTTGGACAAGGAGCGCACGCCAAACGCCGAGAGAAATTCGGTTTCGTCGAGCATGCGCTTGAGCAAATCCTTGGTGCGCTCGCCCCGCAGCAGCGCCAGCAGCAGTCGGTTGCCCTGCCCCGGTTCGTTCCAGCGCGACACCAATTGCGCCAGGTCCGGCCGATGTTTCATGAACCCCAGCAAACGCTCGCGCAGGCCGTCCAACCCCTCATGTTCACGTTGTTCGAGCACCAGCACCGCAAACAGCGGCATCAGCCCGACGAGCGAGCGCAGGCGCACCGGCTCACTCTGGCCGTCGGCACGGTGCAGCACGTCGTAGAAGAACTGGTCGCCCTCGTCCCACAGGCCTTCGGCCTCGTTGTCGACCCGGTTGATCGCGCCTGCAATGTAAAGAAAGTGTTCAAAGAACTTCACCGCAATGTCCACGTACACCGCATTGCGCTTAGCCAGCTCCAGCGCCATGCGCATCAGGTCCAGCGCATAGGCCGCGACCCACGCGGTGCCATCGGCCTGATCCAGGCTGTACCCCGGCGGCAGGGGCGCCGAGCGGTCGAACAAGGCGATGTTGTCCAGCCCCAGAAAGCCGCCCTGGAACAGGTTGCGACCTTCAGCGTCCTTGCGGTTGACCCACCAGGAAAAATTCAACAGCAGCTTGTGAAAAATCCGCTCCAGAAAATCCAGGTCACCGACGCCGTGCAGCGCCTTGTCCTGCTGATACACCCGCCAGCTGGCCCACGCGTGCACCGGCGGGTTGGCATCGTCAAAACGCCATTCATAGGCCGGCAGTTGACCATTGGGGTGCATGAAGCGGTCTTTCACCAGCAGCAGCAATTGCTGCTTGGCAAACCCTGGGTCAATCAGCGCAACGGCCACCGCCTGGAAACCCTGGTCCCACGAGGCATACCAGGGGTACTCCCAGGTGTCGGGCATGGACACGATGTCGAAGTTGGACAAGTGCCGCCAATGGGTATTGCGACTGTGCAACCGTTCGGACGGCGGGCTGGGCTGGGCGGGATCGCCGTCCAGCCACTGGTTTACATCGAAGTCGTAAAACTGCTTGGACCACAGCAGCCCCGCCAGCGCCTGGCGCTGCACATTGCGCGCGTCGGCATCGGGCATGCCATGTTGCAGGGCCGCATAGAAGTCATCCGCCTCTTGGCGCCGTTGCTCGAACAGCTTGCGGGCGTTGATCGGCGGGGCGTCCGTGGGGGCGAACCGCAGGTACAGGGTCTTGCTTTGCAGGCCGTCGAGGTCCACCACAAAACGCGCTGCGACTTTGGTGCCCGCGTCCCGGCGAATCGCCGACTGCATGCCCGCCACCACGTAATCGTTGATCCCGTCCTTGAAGGGCCCCGGCGACTGCTGCCCGTTCAGCTTGGGGAAGTTGCTTTCATTCTCGCAAAACAGCCACTCGACCCCCTCTTGCCCCCAGGCACTCAGGTGACGGTCGGCCAGCTCGGAATGACGGGCCTGCACCTGCTCCCCCTCCAGCCTGAGCTGCGGCTTGGGCCCCCCCGTCGTCCAACTCCAGTCATTGCGCGCCCACAGTTGCGGCATGACCTGCACGCGCGTGGGCTGGTCCGAGCGGTTGAGCACGGTGATGCGCATGCACACATCGTCGGGCTGGTATTTGGCGTATTCGACGGTGACGTCGCAATAGCGGTTGTCTTCAAACACGCCGGTGTCGAGGACTTCATATTCGGCATCGCCCAGGCCGCGACGGGCGTTTTCGGTGATCAGGTCGTCGTAGGGAAACGCCGCATGCGGGTATTTGTAGAGCATGCGCATGTAGGCATGGCTCGGTACACCGTCGAGGAAAAAGTACAGCTCCTTGACGTCCTCGCCGTGATTGCCCTCGGCATTGTTCAGGCCGAACAGGCGCTCCTTGATGATCGGGTCGCGCTCGTTCCACAGCGCCAGGCCCAGGCACCAGCGCTGCGCCTTGTCGCTGAACCCGGCCAGGCCGTCCTCGCCCCAGCGATAGGCGCGGCTGCGCGCGTGTTCGTGGGGGAAGTAGCGCCAGGCGTCGCCGTCGGCGCTGTAGTCTTCACGCACGGTGCCCCATTGGCGTTCACTCAAATAAGGGCCCCAGTCGCGCCAGCGTTCGGCGTCTTGGGTTGCCAGGCGTTGGCCTTCAATCGTTTGCAGAATGTTCGTCGCAGGCGTGGCCGTCATCGAGTCTTCCGTCGCGTTCGGGGAGAGGGGCAGTGTAGAGCCGTTGCAATCTGAGATGCACAGCAAGGCCGATAAGTTGCACTCATTCATTTGCAGAATGAAGTCCAGAGGATTCTTCGTTTGCAAGGCGGCCCCGCGCCCAACAGAATCGGTGCACAGGCGCTTTTAGCCGCTTATCAGCCAGGAATTTTTCTATGTCGACCCCCTGCCCTGTCAGCCCTGACGAAATCCGCCAGGGCTTCTCCAAAGCCATGTCCGACATGTACCGCGACGAGGTGCCGCTGTACGGCGCGCTGCTGGAGCTGGTGGCCGACACCAACGCCCGAGTGCTGGCCACCGACGCAGGCGTGGCGCACCACCTGCAGCGCACCGGCGAACTCCAGCGCCTGGACATGGAGCGCCACGGCGCCATCCGCCTGGGCACGGCGCAGGAACTGGCGACCATCAGCCGCCTGTTCGCGGTGATGGGCATGCACCCTGTGGGCTATTACGACCTGACCCCCGCCGGGGTGCCGGTGCACTCCACCGCCTTTCGCGCCCTGCACGAAAGCGCCCTGCACGCCAGCCCGTTCCGGGTGTTTACCTCGCTGCTGCGCCTGGAGCTGATCGAAAACACCGCACTGCGCACCTTTGCCGAAACCGCCCTGGCCAAGCGCTCGATTTTCACCCCCAGGGTCCTTGAATTGATCGAACACGCCGAAGCCAGCGGCGGCCTGGATGCGGCCCACGCCGAAGAGTTCATCGCCCAGGCCCTGGAAACATTTCGCTGGCACCCCACCGCCACCGTCACCGCCGCCGAGTACCAACAACTAAGCGACCAGCACCGCCTCATCGCCGATGTGGTGGCGTTTCGTGGCCCGCATATCAACCACCTCACCCCGCGCACCCTGGACATCGACCAGGTGCAGGCCGCCATGGCCAGCAACGGCATCACCCCCAAAGCCGTGATCGAAGGCCCGCCCCGCCGTCGGTGCCCTATTCTCTTGCGCCAGACCAGCTTCAAGGCCCTCGACGAGCCTATCGCCTTTACCGATGCCCAAGGCAGCCATAGCGCGCGTTTTGGTGAGATCGAACAGCGCGGCGCCGCGCTCACGCCAAAGGGCCGCAGCCTGTATGACCAGTTGCTGAACGCCGCGCGGGACGCCTTGGGCGCGTTCCCCAGCGAAGCCAACGCTGAACGCTACACGGCGCTGATGGAGCAGCACTTTGCGGCGTTCCCGGACACCCTGCCCCAACTGCGCGAGCAGGAGCTGGCCTACTTTCGCTACTTCGTCACCGACGCGGGCCAGGCGGCACAAGGCCAGGCCGGGCAGCCAACCACACTGGAGGGGTTGATCCAGGCCGGGCACATCGATGTGGAGCCGTTGGTGTATGAAGATTTTCTGCCGGTGAGTGCTGCGGGGATTTTTCAGTCCAACCTGGGGGACAGCGCCCAGAGCCATTACGCCGCCCACTCGAACCAGCAGCAGTTCGAGCAAGCCCTGGGCCGCCAGACCATGGATGAATTAGCGCTGTACCGCGATACCCAGCAGCGCTCGATCGACGAATGCCTGCAAACGCTGCGGGTGTAAATGAGGTGTCCGCCCGGCACGATGGCGCATTCCATGCGCCTCACTGTGCCCCAGGCCGGGCGAACGGCTGGCATGATAGGCAGCGCGTGGCGGGCTGTCTTTCAGGCAATTCTGAACAAATCTGCCGTCAGGGCGCTTTCTCCAGTTGCTGCACGATTTTGTCTTTGACCAAGAGCCGCTTGCGCTTGAGTTTTTCCAGCTCGTCGTCTTCGCCACCCGATGCCTCCAACGCCAGCACGTCTTTGTCGGCACTGTCGTATTGGTGCAGCAACGAATCCAGGTAACTGTCCCCTCCTCTGCGCGCGTGAATGACGTCCTTGCTCACACCCAGGTCCTGATACAGATCGTGTTTCACTGGCATGGCGTACCTCCGAAAGTGGGTTCAATAACCGATGCCCTTTGAACCTAGCCCATCCCGGGGGGTGTTGTCATGTGTGCAAGCCACTCATTCCCGTTCGTCGCGCCAGCGGCAAGCGGATCAAACCTTTGCCTGCCCGGGTCCTCCACTGTAGATCGCCACCCGAGGGAGACCGGTTTCATGAATCACGCCACCAACGCTATCGACACCCAATGCATCAACACCCTGCGCACCCTGGCCATGGACGCCGTGCAAAAGGCCAACTCCGGCCACCCCGGCACCCCCATGGGCCTGGCGCCGGTGGGCTACACCCTGTGGAGCCGGTTTTTGCGCTACCACCCCGAGCAGCCCGACTGGCCCAACCGCGACCGTTTCGTGCTGTCGGTGGGGCATGCCTCGATGCTGCTGTACTCGCTGTTGCACCTGGCCGGCGTGGTGGAAATCGATGCACACGGCAAGCGCTCCGGGCAGCCGGCAGTGAGCCTTGAAGACATCCAGCAGTTCCGCCAGATGGGCTCCAAGACCCCGGGCCATCCCGAGTACCGCATGACCACGGGCGTGGAAACCACCACCGGCCCGCTCGGCCAGGGCTGCGCCAACAGCGTGGGCATGGCCATGGCCGGGCGCTGGCTGGCCGAGCGCTTCAACGCGGACGGCCGCGTGCTGTTCGACTACGACGTGTACACCCTGTGCGGCGACGGCGACATGATGGAAGGCATCAGCAGCGAAGCGGCGTCCCTGGCAGGCCACCTCAAGCTTGAGAACCTGTGCTGGCTGTACGACAACAACACCATCAGCATCGAGGGCCACACCGAACTTGCGTTCAGCGAAGACGTGATCAAGCGTTTCCAGGCGTACGGCTGGCATACGCTGCACGTCACCGACGCCAATGACCTCACTGCCCTGGGCAACGCCCTGGACACCTTCAAGCGCAACACCGGCGCACCGACGCTGATCGTGGTGGACAGCGTGATCGGCTACGGCTCACCGCACAAACACAACACCGCTGCCGCCCACGGCGAGCCGCTGGGGGAGGAGGAAATCCGGCTGACCAAGGCCGCGTACGGCTGGCCGCAAGATTCAAGCTTTCTGGTGCCCGACGAGGTGCGCAGCGTGCTCAAGGACGCACTGCTGGAGCGCGCGGCCCCGTTGTTCGATCAGTGGAACCAGGCCCTGGCCAGCCTCGACCCGCACTTGGCTGACGAGCTGCAGCGCATGCGCGCAGGCGAGATGCCGCAGGACTGGCAGCAACATATACCGACGTTCAAAAGCGACGCTAAAGGCATCGCCAGCCGGGCCTCCGGCGGCGAGGTGCTGAACGCCCTGGCGCAGCAGGTGCCATGGCTGCTGGGCGGTTCGGCGGACTTGTCGCCCTCCACAAAAACCCATCTCACTTTTGACGGTGCCGGGCGTTTCAGCGCGGCTGATTACAGCGGGCGCAACCTGCATTTTGGTATCCGTGAACACGCCATGGGCGCCATCGCCAATGGCATGGCGCTGTCCTACCTAAGGCCCTACACCTCGACGTTTCTGGTGTTCAGCGACTACATGAAACCGCCGATCCGCCTGGCGGCGATCATGGAGCTGCCGGTGGTGTTCGTGTTTACCCACGACTCCATCGGCGTGGGCGAAGACGGGCCCACCCACCAACCCATCGAACACCTCACCCAATTGCGCGCCACGCCTGGGCTGTTGACATTGCGCCCGGGGGACGCCAACGAGACGCTGGAAGCCTGGGCCCTCGCCCTGGCCCAGACCCACCGCCCCAGTTGCATAGTGCTGTCGCGCCAGCCGCTGCCTACGCTGGACCGCAGCCTCTACGCGGCGGCGTCCGGCACCCGCCGTGGCGCGTATGTGCTGGCAGGCGCCGAGCACCCCGAGGTCATTCTGATCGCCACCGGCAGCGAGGTGAGCCTGGCGGTCGAGGCCTATGAGCAACTCAGCGCCAGCGGCGTGGCAGCGCGGGTGGTGTCGATGCCCAGCTGGGAACTGTTCGAGGAGCAGGAACAAACGTATCGCGACAGCGTCTTGCCCCCGGCGGTCAAAGCCCGGGTCGCGGTGGAACAGGCCGGGCCCCTGGGGTGGGACCGCTATGTGGGATGCACCGGCGCGCTGGTGGTGATGCACAGCTTCGGCGCGTCGGCGCCGTTGGCCAAGTTGCAGGCCAAATACGGGTTTACCGTGGAGAACGTGGTGAAGCTGGCCAGGGAACAGATCCAGCTCAACCGGCCTCGCTGAATCGACCGCCCGGGATTGTTAAGCCAGCCTTCATGGCCTTCACAGTCCCGGGCGGATTGTCGCGTGCCCTGCCAAGCGCCAAGACTGGGGTTTCTCAAAAAGGGGAACCACCATGTCCAACCAAGACCTGCAAAACCACCACCCAAAAACCTGGCTGATCACCGGCGTCAGCTCAGGCTTCGGCAAGGCTTTGGCCAGCGCCCTCCTGGCCGCCGGTGAGCGTGTGGTCGGCACGTTACGCAGTGAAGAAGCCCGCGTGGAATTCGAGGGGTTGAAACCCGGCTATTCTTTCGCACGGTTGCTGGACGTCACAGACAACGCGGCCGTGCCGCAAGTCATCGCCGAGGTCGAGCAACACATCGGCGCCATCGACGTGCTGGTCAACAACGCCGGTTACGGGCACGAAGGAGTGCTTGAAGAGTCCTCACTGGAGGACGTGCGCCAGCAATTTGAAGTCAATGTGTTCGGCGCCGTGGCGGTGATCAAAGCCGTGCTGCCGTACATGCGTGAGCGCCGCGCCGGGCACATCCTCAACATCACCTCCATGGGCGGCCTGACCACCTTTCCCGGCCTTGGGGTGTACCACGGCAGCAAATTTGCCCTGGAAGGCATTTCCGAATCGCTGGGCAAAGAGGTCAGGCCCTTCGGGATTTTCGTCACGGCCGTCGCACCAGGGGGCTTTCGTACCGATTGGGCCGGCCGCTCGATGGTCAGGGCCGAGCGTTCCATCGCCGACTATGACGCGACCTTCAACGAAGTCCGCAGGGTGCGCCTGGAGCGCAATGGTCGGCAAGCGGGCGATCCGGCCAAGGCCGCGCTGGCCATGATGCAGCTCGTGGCCTCGAGTGAGCCGCCCGCTCACCTGCTGCTGGGCCAGGACGCCTTTTTGCACGTCAAGGCAAAACTGAACGGCTTGCTGGACGACATCCTGGACTGGGAAAGCGTCACCTGCGGCACCGATTTCGCACCGGACGTATAAGCGCACTTTTCAGGGCATCACGCCCAGGGTTCAGCGAGCCGCCAGTTCCCGCAGACGCGCCAACTCTTGCGCGTCCACGCTGATGCCTTCCACCTCGGCCCGCGTGCGTGCACGATGGCGGCGGTCGCCCGGCAACCGCCGCAGCCCCGCCGCGTGCATCTGCCGCACCAGCTCCTGGCTGCGCTCGGCGAACGCTTGCCCGGCGGTCTTGCTCGGGTCGATCACAATCAGCAGCTGGCCCGTCCACGGCGTGCGCGCGCCGGGGTGGTCGGCCCAGCTGAACTCGAATGAAAAGTTGCCGCCCGTGAGCGCCGCTGCCAACAGCTCGACCATCATCGACAACGCCGAGCCCTTGTGCCCGCCAAAGGGCAGCAGTGCGCCGCCTTCAAGGATGGCCTTGGGGTCTTGGGTGGGCTGGCCCAGGCTGTCGACGCCCATGCCCGGCGGCAGGCGCTCGCCCTTGCGCGCGGCGATCTGCACGTCGCCATGGGCGATGGCGCTGGTGGCCAGGTCAAACACAATCGGCGGGCCATCGGCCCGGGGCGCCGCAAAAGCGATGGGGTTGGTGCCAAACAAGGGACGGTCGGCGCCATGGGGCACCACGCAGGTCATGCTGTTGACCACGCTCAACGCCACCAGGCCCTGGTCGGCGAACGGCTCGACATCGGGCCACAAGGCGGCGAAGTGATGGGAGTTGTGAATCGCCAACAAGGCAATCCCGGCACTGCGGGCCTTTTCTATCAGCAGTGGCGTGGCGGCAGCCAGCGCCGGCTGGGCAAACCCGTTGCCCGCATCGACCCGTACAAAGCCTGACGCCACGTCCGTGACGAGCGGGCTGACCTTGCCGTCGACCCAGCCACTGGCCAGGGTACTGAGGTAGCCGGGAATGCGGAAAATGCCATGGCTGTGGGCGCCGTCGCGCTCGGCGCTGGCGCAGTTGTGCGCCAGGATGGCGGCCACGTCGGGTGAGGTGCCGTGGCGCACAAAGATCGCCTGTAGCAAGGCGACCAGGTCAACAAAACCGATAGAGGCGTGAGCACTGTCAACGACCGGGGACTGGGCAGACATCTGAAGCTCCGATTTTATGATTGGAGGGGGCAACCAGCGTGAAATCCAGGACCCCGATTAAACAACGCGGGCGGCGCCTGCTGTCAATGCCGATGACGGCAAATTTGCACATGCGTCAGCTATCTACCTCCGGCAGTCGCGGCCACACGCCTAACCTGCGGGTCCCTCCTGTGACACAACGGACACCGCGCCATGACCCAGGTCACGCCCCCCTATTTTTTTGACGAGTTCCTGCTCCCCCTCAAACGCAACGAACCGTCCACCCGTGAACGCGCCCTGGGTTTGACGCTCAAGGACCTCGACTGGCTGCACACGCTGTATTACGCCACCGACCAGGCCCGCCAGAACACGGCATTGCGGGGCCATCCGATGCGCGTAGAGACGTTCTCCATCCAGGTGGACGGCCAGTTCACAGCACCGCTGGCGGGCAGTTTTATGATGAGCCCCTGCCCCGACGACGCCAAAGCGCTGCTGTATAGCCCTTACGGTGGGCTGGAAGTGTTCGCCGACCGGGACACCTTGCTCGAAGAGCTTGAAAGCCGGATCCGCGATGTGCAAAAACGGACCGTCCTGATCCATTTTCTGTCAGTCCAGGCCCGTCACAGCGTATTGACTGGCGCCCGCCTGGACCTGCTCACCCGCGCCGTGGACGGTGCGGTATTTGAAGACCAGGAACAGGCCCTTGAAGCGAGCCGGCAACACAACCTGCTGGCGCTGCTGAATGAGCTGCGCAAGACGCCCACCCTGGACGGGATGCTGGCCACCGTGCTGTCGATCATGGCGCATCCGTATTTCCCGGGCCTGGACCAACGCGACACCCGCGTGAACAGCTACCTCGCCACGGGTCAGTGGGTGGCCTCGGTGCCGTTGAGCCAGGCCGTGTTGCAGTTCTACGTGGCGCAAACCTGGCCCGCTGGGCAAACCCGAACCTTCACCCATCCCCGTCACCTCACTACAGGCCTGACGCCCGTACAACGCAGCCAAACGCAGGAACGCTGGCACAGCCTGGTGGAACAGACCTGCGGTGTTTTTTCGCGGTTGCTGGGCAGCCTGCTGACAAGCTATTGGCACGAAGACGCGGCCCACGGCCAGCCGCGCCTTGATTTTTTTGCCGAGGTGATGAGCGATACGTTTCGCCTCGACCTGCTGCTCAAGCGCCAGAACGGCTTGCTGTCGACCGATGAAAGCCAGCAACTGCTCAGGCTCTTTCTCACAGGCCCGGCGCCAACCCCCGACGGGCTGTACCTGGAGAAAGTGCGGTTCAACGCGCCCTACCAGCATTACGTGACACCGGCGGGCACCTTCATGACCTGCAACAGCCACGCGTACCTGTATACCGCGCTGCGCGGCCTGCAAATACTCGAAAACCTGGACGACCTGAACGCCACCTTGCTGGCCATGCTCAAGGCCGCCGGGCATCAGGACGAGTTACTCAACTTTTTGTCGCTGGAGGAGCGCAGCGTCTTTCTCGGCCTCGACCCGGTGCAGGTCAGCGGTGTGCCCGTCAGCGGCAATGCGTTCACAGGCGCGGTCGATGACATCATGGCCAAGCAGTCGAGCAACCTGGAACACGCCCTGGCCCTTTATCGACGCAACGACGGGCGTATCGACCCCGGGGCATTGCTCGATTGCGCGCTGGATGTACGCAGCCTGTTCGACGCCCGCCTGCACACGCTGGACGCCGGTGGGCGCTGGAGCGTGCACCCGGTCTCCAACGAGGACGGGCGCCCGTCCACGGTCAAGGCCGAACAGGCCAAACGCCTGCTGCCGCCGTTGCGCCACCTGCAAACATCACTGGCGGCGCTGCGCCGCGATCAGCCGACGTTCCGGCGCCTGGCCGCGCATGCGCTGGACCAGCAATTGCAACAACACAAACTGGCGTTGCTGGCCGACCAGATCTACCTCAACACCTACCCCAGCGCCGCTCAGGAGCGCGAAGAGCGTATCCCTTCGCAGACCGTGCCCATGGTCGAGCATTTTATCCAGCGCCTGGCCGATGAAACCGGGCCGCAGCCCGACTCGCCGCGCACCTGGTTTTATGGCCCGCGCCAGCAAGGTGCGGCCTATAAGATCAACAGCCTGAGCACCGCGCTGTTCAACACCATCATCGAAGCGGTCATGCACGACTTTGCTCGCCACGATGTACGCGCCCTGCCGCAACTGTTCCAGCTCACGCATCATCAACGCCTCCACGAGGGCCTGTTGCAGGGCTTGCGCGGCGAGGCGACGTTGCGACAACTCAACAAAACGCCAGGGGCCCAGAGCCTCGACATCCTGCACAGCGTGCTCGACGGCGACAGCCTCACCCGGCTCACGCGCCATGGCCTGAACGGGTTCCTGCCAGATGCCTTCAGCCTGAGCGTAAACACCGCCGCGCACTCCGCCCCCCTCGGCCTGGCCAATTGTTTTGTGCTGACCGAACGCGGTGGCACCGACCCGCAGCACTCCGGCCTGGCCGTGCTGTGGACACCGGGCCGTGGCCACGAAACGTTTGCCTCGGTGCAGCACCTGCAAGAGGCGCTGGCGCAGCGCCTGAACCACCCGCTGCACCGCCTGCACTTGCTGGAAAACCTGCCCGAGCGCCAGCGCGTGCCGCATCAGGCGTGGCAGCCCGGTGCGTTGCAGCGTATCGACGACCACCTGCTGGACAACCGCCAGCAGAGCTACTGTGACGGGGTGCTGGACGGCATCGATTACCGGCTCGCCATGGGCCTGGGTGCCCGGGCGCTGCAAGACAGCCTCGACGCGTTGCTGCAACAACCGGCGCCTAACAACCTGGCCCGCGCCACCAGGCTGGCCGAGGCGATTATTCATCAGCAGGCACTGCCCGCCTGGCTGGGCATGGCGTCTGCCGAAGAACAGCGCTTGCACGCCGAACTGCTTGAGCAATACCGCCTCAGTGCGCCGGACGAGAACGACTACCTGCACAGCCTCACGCCCCTGCGTGAACACGTGGCCAGTGCCTTGGCGGCGCTGCTCAAGGCGCGTTTTACCGACGTGGCGATTGACCCCAAGGACGTACGCGTCGCCACCCGCCAGCCCTTCGACGGCCCGGCTCTGTCGCTGACCGATTTTGCCTTGCGCCACCTGCCCGACCTGACGGCCGATACCCTGCAACTGCGCTCGCGCACCACCACGCCGTTGCCGGACGCACTGGACGCCCACGCCGTGGTGCAACTGGTGCAGCAACTCAACCTCAAGCAGGTGTACCACACGCTGCTCGATACACACCTGGGGGCCGATACCGATGACGCCCGTCAGCGTCGGCAGCTGTTCTGCCAACAACTGCGTTGGCAACTGCTGTGCCACGCGCACGAAGAGTGCCTGGAAGAACGGCTGTCGGCGGCGGCCTGGCGGTCTATCCAACAAGTGTTCGACATGCCCGACGGCGTGGCCCGGGCCGGGGTGAGCGGCGTAACGGCGATAATCAAGCCCCTGCAACTGGTAGCCACCGCGGGCGCCCCCGGTGCCCAGGCCCTCGGGCTGTATGTGATCGGCCCACCCGCGGGGCACAGCGGCCCTCGGGTGCTGTATAGCCCCTACCGGCCGGAACGGGTGTTTCAGGAATACCTCCGGGAGGAAGACCTGCTGCAAGACCTCGGCACCCCGGGCCACTTGCAGGACTGGGTCAGCCAGCACCTGGAAAAAGCCCATCAGGCCACTTACCGCAACCTGTGGCACACGAGGGCGCAGCCCGGTGCCAAGGACATCCACCTGGGCGCGGCGCCGATTACCGGCAACGTGCTGTTTCGGCTGTTCAACGACAACCTCAGCCAGCTCAAACACATGCTCGCCTGCCAGTTCGACGCGCTGGGCCGGGCAGCGTGGAGCACCGTCACACGCGTGCTGGACCAGGGCATTCCCAAGGCCTTGCAGTTCATGGCGGGCAAACTGGCCTGGCCACTGACGGTGTGGCGCAGCTACAGGCTGTTCAAGGCATCGGCTGAAAACCTGCAGCAACACCGCTGGCGCGACGGCTTGAAAACCTTTGTGCAGGGAGTGGCGCAATTGGCCACATTGCGCCAGGAACTCGACACGCTACTGGACGACACGCCCGCACCGGCACAGTTGCCGGTGAGCACCTGGCTGGACGCGCCGCCACTCGCCGCCATGACCTCGGACACGCTGGATATTACCCAGCCCCGCCGCACGCGGATGCAGGCCTTTGAAGACCACGACATTGCCCTGGACGGGTTGGTGAAAAACCCCGTGACCCACACCTATCGGGACGACACCACCTTGCGCAGCTACGTGCCCGTGGCGGGCAAGGTGTACCCGGTCAAGCGGATCAATGACCGCTGGTATCTCACCCGGGACGACCGCGACGGCCCCTTTGTGCAACGCAATGCCCAGAATGAATGGGTGCTGGACCTCAGCCGCCACCACCCGCGCTACGGCAAGACCCTGTCGCGCTATACCGGGGGGTTGAGCACGCGGTTCGCCGCACGCGAGATCATTAATGTCCAAGCCAGCGGGATGCGTGACATTGCAGCGCTGTCGAGCTGGAAAGCGCAATGCATCAACGAGGCGCTGAATGTGGCGACGTACTATGCAGTCAACTGCAAGCGCAACCTCGCGCTGTTTCGGGCCCTGCGCGAACCGGGCAGCCGTGCGGGGCGGTTTTTCACCGAACTGTTTGGCGTGCATCGCCTCACGCCGCAGCAATTGGCCCGGGTCGAAAAAAAGATCGATGAGGTGCTCAACGAGTTGGTGAACCCCACCCTCACCCGCCCCGACTCCACACGGTTCGTATGCGGCACCAGCCGCTGGCATCCGGACGACACATACGCCTTCACGCTGCCAGACGACGCCTACAACACGATTTACCTGCTGGACCGGTTTTTTGACCCGCGCATGGACGTCTACCAGAACCGCCTCACGGCCCCCTTCGACCTGTCGGCCCACGCCCGCGCCTCCACGCTGATTCATGAGTTGACGCACGTGGTGTCCAACACCGAAGACATCGCTTACGTAGACAGCATGCGGCCGTTCCATGACCTGATAAATACCGCGATTTCGGGCGCCAGTGTGCTGCGGACCGACCTCTCGACGCTGCGCCGCACCGCCTTGTCCACCCTCACCCCGGCCACGATGCTGTTTCGCACCTGGAGCGAGTATTCAGACAGTTGGCACGACTTGGGCAGCGTCCAGAACACGCGTCCGGCCAAAAAACGGATTTTGCAGATCACCGGCGCCAAAACACTGGACCAAGCGCGGCAAACCTTCATGACTGACGAGGACAAGCGTATCGACATCATCCTGGCCAATGCCGACTCGCTGACCTACCTGATGACGCAGTTGGGGCGGGAACTGGATGCGGGGGCCTGAGGCGGCCCCCGGCGGGGTGGGTCAGTCTTTCTGGTCACGCAGCACATTGCCCGAGGCGCCGTCGATACGCGCCTCGTACACCACGCCGTCAGACTTGCGGCCCTTGACCTCCCAATAACCGTCGTTATCGGCTTCGGCGGCATACACCTCCACATACCCGGCCTTGGTCTTGGCCACTTCGATGGCTTTCTCGATCGTGATCCAGCCCGCACCGGGGCGGTCGGCGAACGCGGCGCCAGCGCCCAGC
Organism: Pseudomonas sp. SDO5215_S409; assembly: GCF_054071325.1. Classification (NCBI taxonomy): domain Bacteria; kingdom Pseudomonadati; phylum Pseudomonadota; class Gammaproteobacteria; order Pseudomonadales; family Pseudomonadaceae; genus Pseudomonas; species Pseudomonas sp. SDO5215_S409. The sequence continues at coordinate 62,379 of NZ_JBSVWN010000003.1, forward strand.
AGCGCGGTGGTTGCACACAGGGCCATTAAGGTTTTCTTCAACATATTCGTACTCCTTCAGGGATTGAAACTAACCGGTCCTGATTTTTTAGGGTCTGGGAGACGAGAATTAGTTCCATTTGATATGCAATCGCCATGACCCTGTTCTCGCCACCGCGCCAGGGAGGTTAGAATGCGCGAAATCAGGAAGTGCGAATGAGCGAAAAGTCCTTTTCAGAAGCCGAATATGACGCGATCACCGATGCCGCGGCGCACTGGTGCATGCGTTTGCATGCCGACGACTGCACGGCTGCCGAACGTCGGGACTTTACGCTATGGCACGACGCCCACCCGCTGCACGCCTTTGAGTACGCGGCGATGCTCGAAATCTGGGACGTCGCCGACCACCTCCCCCGCCCTGCACCGCCAGTGGTGCCGTTCAAACCCCGTCGTCGCCTGCGCGCCTATGCCGTTGCTGCGGCCGTGTGCCTGGTGGCGCTGCCGCTCGCCGCGTTCACCGGCTGGGAAGCGGGTTGGTTGCCGAACGCCTATCAACACCTGGAAGCCGGCGACAGCTTGCGCAAGGTCACCTTGTCTGATGGCTCGCAACTGGAATTGAACCTGGGCACCGAGCTGGTCTACACCCGTTTCAAGGACCAACGCCGCGTCACCCTGAAAAAGGGCGAGGCGTTTTTCAAGGTCAGCCATGACCCCGAACACCCGTTTATCGTGCAGGCGGGCGACGGCCAGATCCGCGTCACGGGCACCCAGTTCAATGTGTGGAAATACGACGATCTGGTGCGAGTGATGCTGCTCGAAGGCTCGGTGCAGGTCAAAAGCGACGCCACCCACAAAGGCTCGAGCCTGACGCCCGGCATGCAGGCCAGCTACCACCGTGGCGACGCCAGCCCACACATTGGCGCCATTGACCCCGACGACACCGCCCTGGCCTGGCGTGACGGCAAGCTGATCCTCGACAACCTGGCCCTGAGCGACGCCCTGCCGCTGATCAACCGCTACCTGAACAAGCCCGTGATGCTGGCCGATGCCGGCACCGGCGCCATCCGTATCGGCGGTATCTACAACATCAACGAGATGGCCAACCTCGTCCGCTCCCTGCCCAAGGTGCTGCCGGTCTACCTGACCCAGAACCAGGACGGCAACCCGGTGCTCAACGCCATACCGCGCAAAGCGCCCAAGGGCTGAACACCCCGCCTGGGTGTCCGTTTCTGATACACCTGCCCTCGCGCAACGCCCCACCCGCTGCGGTTTTAGCGTTTTGCCACGCCACCTGTTTCATCCATGAGACAGCACGCGCACCTGCTGGCAACGCGTCAGGTGTCTCGCGCCTGAAACAGCCCGCGCCGCGTGGCCCTGGCGCAACGCCCCAACCCGTTGAATAACCACGACAAATCAAAAGTGGCACAGCCCCTGCTCTATTCCTGACGACGCTGTTTAGGGTCAGCGTCAAAAAATAAGGAATATTGCCGTGAAGACGCTCAACTCCGGCTCACTGAGCCTGCTGCTGATCTGCTGTGTACTGAGTACCGGCGCGAGCCTGGAAGCGCTCGCAGCAGGCGACGGCGTGATCGTGATCGAGCGCACCGTACAAGGCCACATGGTCGGGCGTTCGCCCGGCGTCGACCCCAACCCCACCACCGTCAACGCCAATCCCTCGGCCCACGTGCTGCGCGCCACCGGCGAGCTGGGCGACACCGATTTTGCAAGCATCAGCAGCGGCGCCAGCCTCAACCGCAACCTCCTGCCGAGCGGCACACTGCCCGGCCTTGGCAACCCAGGTGGCGCGGTCAACCTGGGCGGTGGCGGCGCAGGCAGCCGCGGCAACGCGGGCCTGGGCGGTCAGATCAACGGGTCGATCGCGCGGGGCATGGCGCCCTTGAACAGCATCGGCGACATGATGGGGGGCCGCTGAGATGAAGCATTTATGGGTCGTGCTTGCCCTTCTCAGTGCCTCAACGGCGATGGCCGACAGCAACAACAACGCCGTGATCGACAACTCGGGCACGCAATACAAAGGCGTGGCCTCCGTCAACCAGGCCGCGGGCTACCAGCAGCAGCAACTCAACAGCCGCACCGTGACCGCGGGCGCCAACGCCGGGGCTGGCGGTGGCCTGGCCCAGTTCATCGGCGGCGCAGCCGTCGACCCCTCCCTTGATGCCAAGGCGGCGATCCAGGGCAATTCGTTCAGCAACGGCACCGGCGTACTGGGCGTGAACCAGTCGGCCGGGGCCAGCAACCAGATGATCAATGCGGTGCGGATCGGCGTGAACGTCGGCCCGCAAAGCATCGACGACAGCGTCATGTCGCAACAGAACGTGGCGCTTTCACCAAACTCGGGAAACCCCTCTACCACTGGCAGCCGCCAGGTCGTTACCAGCGACCAGGCCTTCACCGGCAGCCGTGGAGTGGTACAGGTGAACCAGAGTGCCGGGGTGGGGAACCGTATGGCTAACGCCCTGAATGTGCAGATCCAATGATGAATTGGAGCTGATTGCTGGACCGTACCAACACTTAACCAACCTATTAGAAGCAAGGAGATACACCATGAAACCTACACTGGCCCTCAAACAACTGGTTTTCGCTCTGACTGCGCTCATGGCTGTTGCTGCAAACGCTGCGCCCGTGATCGGCGCGGCTGTTACGGATGGTCAAACCAGCCACGGCAACGGGGTGCTCAACCTGGGCACTCAAAACACTGCCTCGGCCAACAACTCGCTGAATTTCAGCAACGGCAACGCACAGGCCAACATCGCCGCAGGTGATGGCAACCAACAAGCCAACGGCACGGCGATTGCCTCAGGCAACGATGCCGACCTTGTCTTCGCCGCCGACACCTCGGGCCAGGACAACCACAACAACATTTCCGCGCAAGTGGCCACGCACAACAACGCCTCGCTCAACAACTCGGCCAACTTCAGCTCCGGCAACCTGGGCGTGAACGTGTCGAGCGGCAACTTCAACCAACAAGGCAATGGCCTGACCATCGCCAGCGGCCGGACCGGATCGTCCCTGGCCAGCAGCACCGCCGTGCAATCGAGCGTCGACAACGCCTACCTGAACACCGTCGCCGCACAACCAGGCCTCTTCGGCCCGACCTACCTGCCGGTGGTGAACAACGCCAGCGCCAACAACTCGCTCAACGGCTCGTCGGGCAACCTGGGGGCCAACATCTCCGCAGGCGCCGGCAACCAACAGCGCAACAGCACTGCGATCTCGTCGGTGCGCTTCTGATGCAACGGGGCCTTGGCGACAAGGCCCCTTTTTATTCCCGCGTCCAACAGGTCATACGCTCATGCGCCTCGTTGCCCTCCTCCTGCTGTCAGCACTCACCGGCCCGACCTGGGCGGGGCAAGTGGCAATCGTCATGCCCGGTGGCGGGCTGATCTACAAGCAGGTCCAAAGCATCCGCGAACGCAAGTTCTCCAACCTGGTGGAACAGAAAACCGATTTCAGCTGCGGCGCCGCGTCACTGGCGACCATCCTGCGCCAGGCCTATTGGATGGACGTGGATGAAGAACACGTGATCAAAGGCATGCTGGTCAATGCCGACCAGGACCTGGTACGCACCCAGGGCTTCTCGATGCTGGACATGAAGCGCTACCTGGAAAGCATCGGCATGCGCGCCCGGGGTTATCGCATTGCGCCACAAACCCTGGTCACCGTGAAAATCCCCGTGGTGGTGCTGCTGGAAATACGCGGCTACAAGCACTTCGTGGTGATGCAACGCGCCGACAGCGAGTGGGTGTACGTGGGCGACCCGGTGCTGGGCAACAAACGCTACAGCCACAACGATTTCGTCAAAGGCTGGAACGGCATTGTGTTTGCCGTACTGGGTGAAGGCTACGACAAGGGCAACGCCCTGCTCACCCCTCCGCTGCCGTTGACCGCCAAAAACCAGCTCAATGAATTCGCCCCGGTTCGAGACAGTGAACTGATGGACTTCGGTTTCATACAGAGCGACTTCTTTTAAAGGTCGCCAAAAGGAGCAGGACGCTCCAGGAGCAGACGATGAACACTTACCGTTGGCTGACGGTCATGTGCCTGGCAGCCGCAATGCCCGCTTACGCCGCATCGGTGTTCAAGCCGGTGGAGATCAAGGACTCGGAAATGGCCGAACTGCGCGGGCGCTATGTCATGCCCGGGCGCATCGTCAGTTTCGGGATTGTCATGAGCAGCACCTGGACCAACGCCATCGGCGAAAGCGTGACGGGCACGGCCAGCATGCATGTCAGCGCGACCACCCTCACCCCGCAGTTCTACGTCCAGGTGACTGACACGCCCGGCAACACCCACTCCAATACCCCCACCGGCACCGGCAGTGTGGTCGGCGGCGCAGGCCTGGGCACCGGGCAAGGCGTGACACAAAGCGTGCGCGCCGCTGGCGACGGCAACACGGCGGCCAACAACGTGAATATCAACGTCAACCAGAACGGCCTGGCAGCGGCCAATCTCGCGCAGTCCGGCCAGGCCCTGCTCGCCGGCCAGTCGGTCACCGGTGGCACCGCCGCAGGCCAGGTCACCGTGTCGGCCAAGGACGGCGGCCTGCAGATGGCGATTCTGGCCAATAACAACCAAGGCAACGCCCTTCAGCAAATCGGCGGCGGCAACGTGCTGCAAGGCACGGTGTTGCAGGGCAACAGCAACTTCGTCAGCAACATGACGCAATTGAACGTGGTGCTGGGCAACAACGGTTTCAACAACCTGGCACAGAGCACAAACCTGAATCAGCTCAAGGGCCTTCGCACTGCCGGTTATTGAACTACGCTGAGCCTCGACACTTACGCATTAGAAAAGGGACGGCTGACTTCATGCACCGATCGTTATCGTTACGTGCGGTTATTTGCTTAAGCACCGTCTTGCCGGCATCGGGGTTGTATGCCGCGCCAGACACCGACATTGAAGCCTTGAAGAGGGAACTCCTGGAACTCAAGCAGCGCTACGAGGTGCAGCAAAAAGCCCTGGCGGTGCTCGAGCAGCGCGTGCGCCAAGTGGAGGACCAGCCCCCGACACCGGCGCCACGGCGGCTGGTCAAGTCACCGGCCGACTTGCGCAAAGGCGCCACGACGGTGGCGGGCAACACGCCCGGCGTGGGCGCTGCGGCCGCCTCCGGGGGCGCGGGCGGTGGCAGTTCTTACGGGCAGGCCCTCAAGGACGACTCGGCGCCCGCGCAAAGCGTGAGCAACTTGTATAACGAGGCCAGCGGCTTTTTTGGCAACGGCAAGTTCAGCGTAGAAACCGGCATCACCTACTCGCGCTACGACGCCCGCCAGTTGACCCTCAACGGCTTTCTGGCGCTGGACTCGATCTTCCTGGGCAACATCAACCTGGATCGGATCAAGTCCGACAACTGGACCCTGGACCTGACCGCACGCTACAACCTCGACAACCGTTGGCAGTTCGACATTAACGTACCGGTGGTGTACCGCGAGTCGACGTATCAGTCGGGCGGCGCCAATGGCGGCGACCCGCAGGCCACCTCCGAGCAATCGGTGTCGCGTGACCCGACCATCGGCGACGTCAACTTCGGCATCGCCTACAAGTTCCTCGACGAATCAGCCTCCCTGCCAGACGCCGTGGTGTCGGTACGGGTCAAGGCGCCGACCGGCGAAGACCCCTTCGGGATCAAGCTGGTCCAGTCGCCCAACAACACCAACCTGTTCGTGCCGGAAAACCTGCCCACCGGCAACGGCGTATGGTCGATCACGCCCGGTATCTCGCTGGTCAAGACGTTCGACCCGGCGGTGCTGTTCGGCTCGTTGTCCTACACCCATAACCTGGAAGAGTCCTTTGGCGATATCAGCCCCAATGTCGGCCAGAAAGTCCCGGGCAAGGTGCAGTTGGGCGACAGCTTCCAGATCGGTGCGGGTGTGGCGTTTGCGCTGAACGAGAAGATGAGCATGTCGTTTTCAGTGTCTGACCTGGTGCAGCGCAAAAGCAAGGTCAAACAGGATGGCGGCAGTTGGCAGTCGTTGGTGTCCAGTGATGCCAACGCGGGCTACTTCAACGTCGGCATGACCATTGCGGCCACCGACAACCTGACCATCGTGCCCAACCTGGCCATCGGGATCACGCCGGACGCCCCCTCGTTCAGCTTCAGCCTCAAATTCCCGTATTACTTCTGACTGCCACACGCCACAGCCGACAGGGAAAAGCCCCGCAACGATAAGGGTCGTTGCGGGGCTTTTCTTTTTACCCGCCCTAGCGGATCTGGTGTTTGTGCAGCAGCCGGTAAAACGTTGGCCGGGACACCCCCAGCACACGGGCTGCGACACTGAAGTTGTCGCTGTGCCGGTTGAGCACATCACACAGCGCCTGGTGTTCGGCGCGGTGCTTGTAGTCTTCCAGTGTCGCCATGGGCAGCGTGATTGCCTGTTGGCTGTGCAACCCCAGGTCGGCGGCCTCGATCTGCCGCCCTTCGGCCAGCACCAACCCACGGCGCACGCGGTTGGCCAGCTCGCGCACATTGCCCGGCCAGGCATGTTCGCCCATGGCCACCAGCGCGTCCTCGCTGAAGTTGCGCGGGCGGCGGCCGGTTTCCTGGCTGTAGAAACGGGAAAAATGGTTGGCCAGCATCGGCACATCGCCGTGCCGCTCGCGCAGGGGCGCGGTCACCACTTGCAGCACGTTGAGCCGGTAGTAGAGGTCTTCGCGAAACGTGCCTTTTGCTACCGCCGCCTCAAGGTCGACGTGGGTGGCGGCCAGCACGCGCACATCCACCGCAATCGGCTGGCTGGCGCCTACCCGCTCGATTTGTTTTTCCTGAAGGAAGCGCAACAGGTTGGCTTGCAGCTCCATGGGCAAGTCGCCGATTTCGTCCAAAAACAGCGTGCCGCCGTTGGCCGCCTCGATACGCCCGACCTTGCGCTGGTGGGCGCCGGTAAATGCGCCCTTCTCGTGGCCAAAAAGCTCGGACTGGATCAGGTGTTCGGGGATCGCCCCGCAGTTGATCGCCACAAACGGCTTGGCATGGCGCTGGGACTGCTGGTGCAGGGTTTTGGCCACCAGCTCCTTGCCCGTGCCGCTGTCGCCGCGGATCAGCACCGGTGACTCGGTGGGGGCCAGCTTGGCGAGCAGTTTACGCAGCTCGCGAATCGGCCGGCTGTCACCGAGCAATGGGTGCTCGGGCGCGTCCACCGGGCCACTGTTGCCTTGGCCGCGCAAGCGCGCCATGCCAAACGCGCGGCCCAGGGTCACTTGGGCCCGCGACACGTCGAAGGGCAAGGTGTGGAAATCAAAAAACCATTCACACACAAAGTCGCCGACGTTCTGCACCCGCAGCACTTCCTGGTTGAGCACGGCGATCCACTCGGTGCCGCTGCGGCTGATCAGCTCCTTGACCGCCTCGGGCCGCTCCAGGTGAAACGGCTGCAGCCGCAACAGGCCCACGTCGCAGGAACGATCGCCCACCGCCTCCAGCGCGCAGCTGTCCACGTCCCACCCTGCCGCCCGAAGGCCCGGCAATAGCTGGTGACAGTCGTCACAGGGGTCGACCACAAGCAGACGGCGCGGCGCAGGCGTAGCGACCATGACTGTTCCTTGGCGTCAAAATCATCAAAGTTATTTAAAAACATGTATTTGGAAAGCCTGTCGACAACCCTAGCAAAACTCTGACGCGGTCTTTGTACCGTTTCGCTATAAGTCGTCCACAAACCCGGTACGGGATCGCGCCACAACAAGGCCGACGCTGCGCCAAACTTTCAGCGACCTTTCTAAATCGCGCCTTACATGACGTTAATCAAAAAAAGTTTGAATTTCTTGTTTTAACATGTGACCCGACCCCCACCCGCGTGCATCAGTACAAGTAACTCGCCGCACGGTCAGCCCAACCGACGGCCTTCCATTTGAATGGGCACTTAGAGAGAAGACCCCATGAACGCCCCGCTCCGCATCAACGAAGCTCTTTTGATCGCAGACCGTGCTTTCCAGCCCTTTCAATGTGTGGCCTGGCACGACGGCAACGGCGCCCTGAGCCTGTCCGTCATCGACCGCACCAATAACCGCATTGGCTCAACCCGCTTGTCCTGCGGCACTTACGCCGATGCCGCGCAACTGGAAGACCTGTTGTTGCAGGCCCGTGCCGAACTCGACAAGAGCGGCTATCAGTTGCAGTTCTGGGCCATGCCCAAGTAACTCAGGATGACGTCGGCTATTGCGCCTCGTTAAAAAACACCGTGCGTGCAACTTCATGGTCTATGTTCGCGCGTAGCACCTGGAGCATAAGTTCCCTGTTGGACGCACGCTGTTTTAACTTGGCGTAACTGGTGTCTCGGTCGACATACCGTTTGAGGTGGCCTTGGGTAAAGTTATAAGCCTGTTCCCGAGCCAGCTGATTTTCATAGTAAAAACGCGCAAACCACAGGGGGCGCCCGGTGGAACTTTCGTGTATCTCGAACTGGCGCACCAACGCGCCCGTTACCGGCACCTCGACCACGTTGATTTTCCAGGTGTTGTACAGGGTCAATAATCCGTCGTTGGTGGGATAGCCGCGCAGGATCATGCGGTGGCGGGCCTGGTTGCCTTGCTCCATGAAGCGCAGGATCTCGTCATACAGCGCGCTGGGCGTGTTCTTGAAAAAATCCAGCAGCGCCTGGTGCGCCGCTGATGCGGCGGGTGCCTTGAGCGCCTCGATCAGCAGGTCGCGCTGCTTGATCATCTTGTTGGCGTAATTGAGCCATTCGCTGCGCACGCGCCGTGGCGACATGCGGGTGATCAGCTCAAGGCTGGTGATCTGCTTGAATTGCAACTGGGCATCGCGCCATAACCGATTGGCCTCGCCGCCGATCTCTGCCAACTGATCATGGAGTTCAAGGCCTGGGACGTTCGGGGTTTGGGTGGCGACCGCCGCCTGCCAGATTTCACCTACGCCCTCGCCATGGCGCTTGAACGACCACACCACGCGGTGATCGAACGGCTCCAGCACGTCAACGTAAAGCTGCTGTTCACCGTCTGTCGTGACCTCCCGACGATTGCCGATCACCAGGCCGTCATAACGGTCTTCGAGCAGCTGCTTGGGATGACTGTTGACCATCCCGTGCACCGCGTCGTGGTCCGCGCCCTCATAGTGCGCGTAGGCTTCGACAAGATCCTTCTCCAGCGTTTTCAACACGCTGCGCACATACAGGCGGTACTCGCCCACGGCCTTGGCGTCCAGGTACGCGGGCAGTGGCGCCAGTTGGTAGGACAGGCGGCTGTCGGCCAGCACCAGCGCGTCGAGTACGTCATTCATGACCCGCAGGCGTTGGTCCCAGTTGAAACGCTCGCGGACAAACAACTCGCGGCGGGTCATCAGCTTCAGGCTGCACAGCGCCGTCACCTCCTGGATGAGGTCTACGGCGGCGCCGCGATAAACAATGCTTGTGGCGCCAAAGCAGCGTATCGCCAGGGTTCGCAGTTGCAGTTCCTGCCATTTGAGTGACGCACGCCGCCCGGTCCAGGCCGCGTCCTCCAGCACCAACACCGACAGTTGAGCCACCTTGGCGTCCTGCTTCATGTGCTCAAGGCGCTGCTCCGCTTCCTGGCAGTACGTCACGGCCTTGGTTTGCAAGACCGAAAAATCCTCCAGGTAGGGGGCGGTGCGCAACCAGTCCGACGTATCCAGCACCAGCGACTTCAACCGCAGGGCATCAAACACCGACACCTCCAGTTGGGTCTGGCTCAGCATCAGCTTGCGCTGCCCGGCATACAGCATCACCTGATTACGCCGGGCCCGCACGGCACTGGCGCACACCTTGCCGAACAACACGCGGTACTCCCTGAACGGCATCAGCTGGCGACGACGGTCCAGCACGTCGATCAGCGTAACAGCGCACCAATGCGTGACATCGGCCTTGAACAGCTCATCGTCAAACACCTGCTGCCTGCCCGCCTCGGGTAACCGCCCGCCGATGCTTTGCAAGGACGCCTCGTCCGTCAGCACCTGGCTGTCGAACATGGCAAACATCTTGTCGTATTCGACGTCCAGGTCTTCGCGCCGTTGCGCTTCGCTGTGCAGCTGGGCCAGCCGCTGTTGCTCCACAGCCAAGGCCTGGGGCAGCTCCGCCGGCGGGGCGAGGTCGGGGGCAAAGCCCCAGTCGCCGAGTTTTCCGGGGATCAGTTGCGGCCCCTCATGCGGCTCGATTTCTTCATTGAACAGGCGCACCACGCCCTCTTGATCCTTGACCTTGAACCAGTCGCCCTCAAAGGTGGTGTAGAGGCCGCCGCCTGCACTGTACAAGCCGCGATGAACCCCGCTGTGCAAGCGCCGCGCAGAAGACACGGGGGCGACCTTGTACAACGCCAGTTCCGCCTGGCGAATCACGCAAAGGCGGCTGTACAAACCACTCCAGGAACGCTCCAGCAACGCATCGCTGCGCAACAGGCTCGAAGCGCTCTGACTGGTGGGCAATTGCTGTGATGGCTCGGCGTTTTTGCTGGGCTGGCCGCCCTCCAGCAGGTGCTCGGGTTCCTCGAACCAGCTCATTTCGATCGACTCTTCCAGGTCGGCCCCCTCGGCAATGTCCAGTAGCGCTTCGCTGCCAAGGCTGGCGCCGACACGCGCCGCCACCGGCCCCCGGCTCAGGAGCAACAGGCCGATGTTGAGCAGCAGGTCGGCCAGCGCCGTGAGCTTGTCGGGGGCGTCGGCGGTCAGGATGTCACTGATGTCCTGCCAGGCGATCCAGGCCATCAAAGCCAACTGGCGGCCTCGCCCACCGGGCCGCCCACCAGGGGCAGGACCAGCGCCAGGCCCAGCACGAAATGCCGCTTGATCCAGTCCCAGAACGCCTCCAGGCCCGAGGCGGGCACCGGGTCGGCCAGGTCCAGCAGCGCCTCTACCAGGCTATTGAAGAGGTGGTCGTGGTAGTCGCCTTCGACAACGTCGGTGCCCAACGCGAGGCCGCTGTCTGCCCACAACGAGTCGTTGAAGTCCACCACGCCGAACGCCGCCAGCCCAGGCACGGCAAGGCCGGGCGCCAGGTAACGGCGGCGGGTGGCCGACGGCAACCACGCCATGGCCTGATACTGCAGGGGCCCGGCCTGGACAAAGGCCGCCAGCAAGGCGTCCCAGCTTGCAAACTCGATCAGTTTCACCCCGGCCAGTGGCCGGTACAGAATGTGCGGGCCCGCCTGGGTGTCCAGCGGGCCGATGATGAACATGTGGGTCACCCGGTCCACACCCTGCCCGCTCTGGAACGCCAGGGGCCGCAGCACGATGGCCTGCCCTTGCACTTTGCGCGCACCGGTCTGCACCAGCGCGGCGACGTAACGGTAGGCACGCCTCGAAAATGCCGGGGCGTACTTGAGGTGGTACTCCAGCGCCAGCCTGGGCAGTTGCACACGCCACTGCTCGCAGAAACGGACCTTGCGCCACCTTGCCTCTTCGTCGTCCTTGAGTTTGGCCGACACCAACTGGCCATACGCGGCACGCACATTGGCCCGCGCCAGCACCTCGATAAGCTGCTCGACACTCAACCCCGCGTCCGTCTCGCCCGGTTCAGCAGGCACGCGCTGCAGTTTGCGCGGGTCGATGCTGGGCAAGACCAGCCAGGCCAATTCGCTCAGCGTCCAGTGGGCGTCGGTGTATAGCGGCGGCAAGGCCCAGAACACATGGCCCTGGGTCGGGTCCGGCTCTTGGGCCACCATCTTGAGGTGAATGTGGTCCGGGTCCAGTTCCGGGTGTTGCGGGTAGTCCTTGGCAAGTTGGGCCTGCAATACGCTGCGGGCGAAATCGGCCAGCGCTGGAATGCCCTCATCGAAGGGCTTCCAGCCAGGCTGGCGGATCTGCTGGGCCAACTCGGTCACGTACTGGCTCATGTCGGTTTGCAGGTCGGGATCGGCCTGGAGCAACCACGCGGGCAAGGCCGCCCGCAAACGCGCCAGGTACGTGGCGTCGTGGGGGCTCACATCAAAATCACTGGTGATCACCTTGAGGGTGCGCTCCAGCAGTCGCTGGGACGTGTCGAAGGTGCGCACCTGCGCCAAGGCGTTTTCGATGTCAGCCAATTGCTTGGCCAGAAAGGTCAGGCTGAAGCTGTAGAAAATGTTGCCCTTGGGCTGATAAAGCCGCCACTGCTGGCGATGACCCGGCGGGATCGGCGTGAGCAGGTTGACCAGCCACTGCCCCAGTTCAGCCTGCGAGCCGAACACCTGAATACCCCGGGCCAGGGTAAACAACAGGACGATCTGCCCGTCCTCACGCGGCTTGATCAACACCAGGCCGCGCAGCACCTCGACGTTCGCTGCGCCCACCTCGCCCCATTGATCGACCAGGTAGGCGCGCACCCCCTGCGCATTGGAATCCGGCACCGGCCGGGCGATCACCTGGACCACCATGTCCAGGTATTCATGGCTCACACCAGGCTCTCGGGCCGCGGTCAGCAAGGCCTCCTTGAGCTTGTCGGCCAAGTCCAGGTAACGCACATTGAAGCGGCTGTCGGTGGACACCCAATAGTGGATCAACGCTTCCTGATAACGCGCGATGAGCGTGCTGCCTTCTTCGTTGATCACCGCTTCAAGGTCGCTGCTCTTGACGTGCAGCGGTGCAGGCTCGCCGTCTGCGGGGCTTGCGGCGAGGATCTGGCCCTGGTTGTAGTCGACAAAAATACCGGACACGCAACGTTCGATCAGCGCGTCCACCAGTGTCAGGCTGTTGTGCCCCTCAAGGACTGAAGTTTTACCGTCGTAGCGATAAACCGGCTCCATGAGCACCGGTTGGGCCTGGTCAATGTTCAGCCAGCGATAACTTCGGCCCAGGCTGGCTTGCAACACATCGACCGCCACCTCCTGCAAGGAGGGACGCGAGCTGAAACTGCGTTTGATGGCTTGCACCGTGGCAAGGTGTGCAGCAGAAACTGAAGGCGATGAAGGGTGGCTCATCCAGCGACTCCCGATTGATGGCCCCTGCGGATCAGGGGCACAGGTCAAGCGGGATTTTCGTGGCGCTGGACGGCCAAGTTGCGGTAACTGTTTAGCGGTGTGGCGCGAGAATGAATCGCTCGATCGCCTCGGCCGCACCGTCCTCGGTATTACTGCCGGTGACCACGTTGGCCTGGCGTTTGACGGCCTCTTCCGCCTGGCCCATGGCTATCGACAACCCCGCCACGGCAAACATCGCCGGGTCGTTGCCGCCGTCGCCAATGACTGCCGTCTGCTCGAGCGGCACCCCCAGGTGCGCCGCCAAGGTTTTGAGGGCCTCGCCTTTGTTGGCGTGCAAGGCCGTCACGTCCAGGTACACCGGTTGCGAGCGAGACACCTCGGCCAAGCCTTGCACTTTGGGTTGCAGGCGCGCCTCCAGCTCCATCAGCAATTGCGTGTTGGTGCTGGCGCCGACGATTTTGTCGACCCGGTCCAGGTACGGCTCGAAACTCTCGACCACCCGGGGCCCGTAGCCCAGGCCATCGGCTTCGCGCCCGACCATTGGGCCGGGCGGGTCGCGGCGCAGCCATTCGCCGTCGGCGAACAGCCACACTTCCACGTCCGCTTCCGGCGAGAGCAACGCCAGGGTCACCAACGCCGCCTCCGCTGGCAGGTAGTGGGCCAACAACACGGTGCCGTCCGGGTTGATCAACGTACCGCCATTGAACCCCGCCACCGGCACGTCGATGCCAAAGGCTTCGACCAACTGCAACATGGCCCGGGGCGGACGCCCGCTGGCCAGGCTGAAGAGCACCCCGGCCTCGCGCAGCGCACGGACGGTTTGCAGGGTGCGCGGGTTGAGGCTGTGGTCGGGGCCCAGCAGCGTGCCGTCGATATCACTCAACACAAACCGGATGGGCGGCACCGTTGCGCCGCTCATCCGAGGTTGTGCCAGGTGCGCCCGTCACGGGCCAGCAAGGCATCGGCAGCGGCCGGGCCATCTTCGCCAGCCTTGTAGGCCTGGATGCCGTCGTCCTGTTTCCAGGCATCGAGGAACGGCTGCACCGCACGCCAGCCGTTTTCGATGTTGTCGGCGCGCTGGAACAAGGTCTGGTCGCCCGTCATGCAGTCGTAGATCAGGGTTTCGTACCCCGTCGACGGCTGCATTTCGAAGAAGTCCTTGTAGGCAAAACCCAGCTCGACATTGGCCATGTCCAGGGTCGGCCCGGGCTTTTTGGCCAACAGGTCGAACCACATGCCCTCGTTGGGCTGGATCTGGATCTTGAGGTAGGTGGGCTTGAGTTCGTCGACCTCGGTGTCACGAAACTGCGCATAAGGCGCAGGTTTGAAGCAGATGATGATTTCGGTGTCGCGAATGCTCATACGCTTGCCGGTACGCAGGTAAAACGGCACGCCCACCCAGCGCCAGTTGTCGATCATCACCTTGAGTGCCACGAAGGTTTCAGTGCTGCTGTCGGGCGCCACGTTGGCCTCTTCGCGATACCCCGGCAGTTGCTTGCCGCCCACCACACCGGCGGTGTACTGGCCGCGCACCGAGTTGGCCCGCGCGTCGTCCAGCGACCAGGGCCGGATCGCGCCGATCACCTTGGCTTTTTCACCGCGCACCGCATCGGCGCCAAACGCGGCCGGCGGTTCCATGGCCACCATCGCCAGCAACTGGAACAGGTGGTTGGGCACCATGTCGCGCAAGGTGCCGGTGTGTTCGAAGAAACTGCCACGGGTTTCCACGCCGACGGTTTCGGCGGCGGTGATCTGGACGTGGTCGATGTAGTGGTTGTTCCAGAACGCTTCAAACAGCACGTTGGAGAAACGGCTGATGAGGATGTTCTGCACCGTTTCCTTGCCCAGGTAATGGTCGATGCGATAGATCTGCTTTTCGCTCATCACCTTGAGCAGGCACGCGTTGAGCGCTTGGGCGGTGGCAAGGTCGGAGCCGAACGGCTTTTCGATGACCACCCGGCGAAACGCGTCGGGGGTTTCTTCCAGCAGGCCAGCGGCGCCGAGGCGCTGCGCCACTTCACTGAAAAAACGCGGCGCGGTGGCGAGGTAAAACACCGCGTTGCCGGTGCCGCTGTCCGCGATCTTGCGGGCGATGTCGGCATAGGTGCTGTCGTCAAGAAAGTCGCCCTCGACGTAGCTGATGCCAGACGCCAACTGCGCCCACAGCTCGGGATCGAGCGCGTTATCGCCGCTGCCCTTGACCTTGCTGGCGGCCTCGGTGCGAATGAAGTCCTCGAGCTTCTTGGCGAAGTCGGCATCGCTGACGGCGTTGTGGTCTACGCCAACGATGCGCAAGCCGTTGCCCAGCAAGCCGTCGCGGCTCAAGTTGTACAGCGCCGGCATCAGCAGGCGCTTTACAAGGTCACCGTGGGCACCAAACAGAAACAGGGTGGTGGGCGGAGCGGGTTCGGCCTTGGGTTTCTTGCCGTTGGCGGTCATTTTTTGGGCGTCTCCACGTGACCGCCGAAGCCAAAGCGCATGGCCGACAGCATTTTGTCGCCATAGGTGCTTTGCTGGCGGGAACGGAACCGGGCGAACAGCGAAGAGGACAACACGGGCACCGGCACGGCTTGTTCGATGGCGGCTTCGATGGTCCAGCGGCCTTCACCGCTGTCGGCCACGGAGCCGGAGTAGCCGTCCAGTTGCGGGTCGGTGGCCAGCGCGTCGGCGGTCAGGTCCAGCAGCCAGGACGACACCACGCTGCCACGGCGCCACACTTCGGCGATGTCGGCCACGTTGAGGTCAAAGCGCTCTTCGGGCGGCAGGGCGTCGGAGTTTTTGGTTTTGAGAATGTCGAAGCCTTCGGCGAAGGCCTGCATCATGCCGTACTCGATGCCGTTGTGGATCATCTTGACGAAGTGGCCGGAACCGGCCGGGCCGGCGTGGATGTAACCCTGCTCGGCACGGTTGTCGCTGGCATTACGGTCCTTGGTACGCGGGATGTTACCGATGCCGGGCGCCATGCTGGCGAAGATCGGGTCCAGGCGCTGCACGGTATCGGCATCACCGCCGATCATCATGCAATAGCCGCGTTCCAGGCCCCACACGCCGCCGGAGGTGCCGACGTCTACGTAGTGCAGGCCTTTTTCCGACAGGCTCTTGGCACGGCGGATGTCGTCTTTGTAGTAGGTGTTGCCGCCGTCGATGATCACATCACCGGCTTCCAGCAATTGGCTGAGTTGTTCAATGGTGTCTTCGGTAGGTGCGCCCGCGGGCAGCATGACCCAGACCGCGCGCGGCTTTTGCAGCCCGGCGACCAGCGCTGGCAAGTCGGCAACGCCGGTGGCGCCCTCTTCGCTCAGGCCTTTGACGAACGCTGCGTTACGGTCGTAGACCACGGTGGTATGCCCATTGAGCATCAGGCGCCGCGCAATGTTCCCGCCCATGCGGCCCAGTCCGATAATCCCCAGTTGCATGTGCTGATGCTCCTAACTACGAATAAATGTGTGACACAGTTTATAGCGCAATGAGGCTAATGAGGGTTAGTCCAGAGCAGATAGGCAGAGTTTCATGACAAAAAGTGGCCAGCGTTTCGGCATTACGGCAAAAAAGTCACAGTGACCACTAAAAATAAAAAAATTCCAATGCCCCGTAAAAGAATTCAAAATTGCGTCCGATTGTTGCCAACAGCGCCGCTTAAAGCCGCTTGGCACCGCGATACACCCGGCTATTGGCGAGGTAAGCAATGAGCACTGCACAGATGATCCGTCCGCCCCAGACCCTCTATGTCACGGTCCGCCGCGAGGAGTTGCGCCAGTTGAAAGACGAACGCGATGCGCTTTTGCAAGAGGTCCTGCGCTTGCGTGCTCACTTGCAGGCCCAGCTGCAAGGCACCCCCAGCCTTGCGTGACCCTGTGATTACAGGTTTCTTTCAGAAATAACTCACGAACTTTTCACAGCGCCCTTCAGATACTTCAGCCAAAGGGCTGCCCCATGCACGGGTGGCCTCTGTGGGTGCGCACGCTTGCGCGCCAGCTGACAAATCTTTGGGTTGGAGCGCTGGATGGCGATGTTCAAACGCAGCACCACGACTGCGAAAAGCTTTGATTGGGGCGGCCTGGGCTGGCAGTTCCTGTTCTTCTGGTACTTCTCGGGTATTACCCAACTGCTGATCCAACTGACCGGCACCTCTGGTTTCACCGGCTTTCGCCAGGCGTTCTTCATGAGTGCGCTGTGGCTGGCACCGATGCTGCTGTTCCCCCGCCGCGCCCGCCTGTTGGCCGGGCTGATCGGCGTGGTGCTGTGGGCATGCTCCATGGCCAGCCTGGGTTATTTCTTCATCTACCAGCAGGAATTTTCCCAGAGCGTCATTTTCATCATGTTCGAATCGAACATCTCCGAAGCCGGTGAATACGCCACCCAGTACTTCGCCTGGTGGATCGTATTGGCGTTTATCGCGCACACGGCCATGGCGATGTTCCTGTGGACCCGCGTGCGCCCCGTGCACCTGCCACGCAGCCAGGCG
Source organism: Pseudomonas sp. SDO5215_S409 (assembly GCF_054071325.1). Taxonomy (NCBI): domain Bacteria; kingdom Pseudomonadati; phylum Pseudomonadota; class Gammaproteobacteria; order Pseudomonadales; family Pseudomonadaceae; genus Pseudomonas; species Pseudomonas sp. SDO5215_S409. Next base: position 79,695 of record NZ_JBSVWN010000003.1, read on the forward strand.
GCCCTGGCGGCAGCGGCCATTGTGCTGGCCGTGGCCGGTTACCCGCTGGCCAAGCAGATCGCCAAGAACGACAGCCTGGAACTGGCCATCGAAAGCTTTGAAACCCGCATCGAGCCCGCCGTACCCTGGCAGATGATCGTCGCGTATCGACGCTACACCCAACAACTGGACAACATGCAAGGCATGCTGGCCAGCGCCAGCAAAATCGCCCCACTCACAAACCTTCAAGACAGCCAGGCTGGCCAGCCTGCCACACTGGTGCTGGTGATCGGCGAGTCCACCAACCGTCAACGCATGAGCCTGTACGGCTACCCGCGCCAGACCACGCCGGAGCTGGACAAACTGCGCGACCAACTGGCCGTGTTCGACAACGTCATCACCCCGCGGCCCTACACCATCGAGGCGCTGCAACAGGTGCTGACCTTTGCCGACGAAGAACACCCCGACCTGTACCTCAAGACCCCGTCCATCGTCAGCGTGATGAAACAGGCGGGCTACAAGACGTTCTGGATCACCAACCAGCAGACCATGACCAAGCGCAACACCATGCTCACGACTTTTTCCGAACAGGCCGACGAGCAGGTGTACCTCAACAACAACCGCAACCAGAACGCCCGCCAGTACGACGGCGACGTGCTCGCGCCCTTCTCCAAGGCGCTGGCCGACACTGCCGAGCGCAAGTTTATCGTCGTGCACCTGCTGGGCACTCACATGAGCTACCAGTACCGCTACCCGCCCAGCTTCGACACGTTCACCGATCGTCAGGGCGTGCCCGCAGGCGTCAGCGATGCCCAGTTGCCGACCTACAACAGCTACGACAATGCGGTGCGGTACAACGATTTCGTGGTGTCGAGCCTGATCAAGGACTACGCCAAGACCGATCCGAACGGCTTCTTGCTGTACCTCTCCGACCATGGTGAAGACGTATTCGACTCGCCGGGCCACGCCACCCTGGGCCGCAACGAAGGCAAGCCGACGGCACCGATGTACACCATTCCGTTCATGGCCTACGCCTCGCCCAAATGGCGCGCCAGCCATGACTGGAACTTTGCCGACGCGCTGCAACGCCCGTATGTCAGCTCCCAGTTGATCCACACCTGGGCCGAACTGGCCGGGTTGCGTTTCAACGAACTGGACCTGAGCAAAAGCCTAGTCAGTGACAGCTTCAAGCCACGTCCGCTGATGATTGGCGACCCCTATGCGCGCCCACAAAAATCGCTGATCGACTTCAGCCTGATCAAGCCGAAAAAGGCTGATGCGGGGGAAATCGTGCTCAAGTGATTTGCGCGGAGCGACACACGAAGATAATAATTATTCTCGTTTAGCGCTAAAGTTCTCAGCCTCCTTTCGTCTTTGAGCCAAAGCTTCCTTTTCCAGGGAAAGCCTTGCAGACGATAAGGAGTTCGTAGTGATGCGTGTACCGTCAACCCGTTCCATGACCTTGACCCTGGGCCTGTTCGGCGCCGTGCTGAGCCCGGATTTGCTGGCCGAAACCGACGCCGAAACCAAGCCGCGAGCGCTGGAACTGGCCAGCACCCGCATCTCGGCCGAAGGCCTGGGCGCCAACACCGAGCACACCGGCGCCTACACCACCGGCAGCATGAGCACGGCGACCCGGCTGAACCTGTCGATAAAGGAAACGCCGCAGTCGCTGTCGGTCATCACCCGTCAACAGATGGACGACTTCAACCTCAACACCCTCACCGAAACCCTGCGCCAGACCACCGGCGTGGTGGTGTAGCACACCGATTCGGACCGGGTCAGTTACGCCGCGCGTGGCTATAGCATCCAAAACTTCCAGGTGGACGGCATGCTCAATACGTTCGGCTACATGAAGTCCGATGCCGACACCATCATCTACGACCGCATCGAAGTGGTCCGTGGCGCCACCGGCCTCACCACCGGCGCGGGCAACCCCTCGGCCACCGTCAACATGGTGCGCAAACGTCCCACCGCCCAGTGGCAAGCCAAGACCGGCGTGAGTGCTGGCAGCCATGACAACTACTACAGCTACCTGGACGTGGGCGGCCCCCTGGCGTTTGACGGACGCCTGCGCGGGCGCACGGTGCTGGCCTACCGCGACAGCCGCTCGTTTCGCGACAACTACGCGATGCAGCGCGAAGTCGGCTACGGCATTCTGGAAGGCGACCTGACAGACGATACCGTGCTGGCCGTGGGTTTCGATTACCAGAACAAACACACCCAGGGCACCTCCTGGGGCACCGTGCCGTACTGGACCAGCACCGGCGACAAAGCCAGGCTGCCCCGCTCCACCAACCCGGCCGCTCACTGGAGCTCGTGGCCGATCAAGGACAAGACCACCTTTGCCACCCTGGACCACCGGCTGGGCGCAGACTGGCACCTCAAAGCCGCCTACACCCACCGGCAAAGCGACACCGACGGCAAGGTCTACTACGGCGGCAGCGGTTTCCCGAATGCCGATCGCAGCGGGATGACCGCCTGGAACAGCCACATGCTCGGCACCGCCAAGATGGACGTGGTGGATCTCAACCTCGCCGGTTCCTACCCACTGCTGGGCCGTGATCATGAACTGATGGTGGGGTATGGCGAGTCCGAACAGCGCGACACGTCGCCCTACATTCGCAGCGGCCCGACGCCACCGGGCTATACCACCATCGACGACTGGAAGCACATGGGCGGGATCGGCAAGTTCCCCGACACGGTGACCGGGCTCAAGGGCGAATTCAGCAGCAAGCGGCAAAAGGCGGGCTACCTGGCCACCCGCCTGAACCTGACCGACCGCTTGCACGCCGTGCTCGGCAGCCGCTACGGCAGTTGGGAACTCAAGAGCGCCAACTACACCTACCAGGACAACGACCAGCTCGAGCAGATGGACAAGACCGCCCAGACCCACAACGACATGTGGACACCCTACGCCGGCCTGCTCTACGACCTGACGCCGGAGTACACCGTCTACGCCAGCTACACCGATATCTTCAACCCGCAAAGCCAACGGGATGCCAACCGGAAATACCTGGAGCCGGTGGTGGGCAGCAACTATGAACTGGGCCTCAAGGCCAGCCTGCTGGACGAGCGCCTGAACCTGGCCGCGGCGTACTTCTGGAGCAAGCAGGACAACGTCGCAGAGCTGGACGACTCGGTCCGGCCCGACCCGACCACGGGCGAGGAGTTCTACAAGTCCGGCGGCAAGGGCAACAAGGTCAACGGGTTTGAAGTGGAAGTGTCCGGCGAGGTCCGTCCGGACTGGAACCTGACAGCGGGCTACACCTACACCCACTCGGCCAATGGCGAAAAGCAGCGCAACAATGCGGATCAGCCGATGAACCTGTTGCGGGTATCCACCGCCTATCGCTTGCCCGGCCAATGGCGGGCATTGACCGTCGGGGGCGCGGTGAACTGGCAAAGCGACACCTACGCGCTGACCAACCGCCCCGACGGCAGCGGCAACCGCAACGAATGGGGCGGCCTGGTCACGGAGCGGACCAAGATCACTCAACAGGCTTATACGGTGGTCAACCTGATGTCGCGTTACGAATTCGACGAGCACGTATCGGCCTCGCTGAACATCAACAATCTGTTCGATACGAAATATTACGAACGTGTAGGTTTTTATAATGGCGTTTACTGGGGAGAACCCCGGGCGGTCACGCTGGGCTTGAACTGGACGCTTTAAACTTTAAAACCCGCGCGCCCCAATGTTAACGAAATCGTTAACGTTGGGGCGTTTTTCGTTAATTCCCACTTAATAACTTCAGGCCATTCTAGCCCCATGAATCTCATCAAGGACGATGCAGATACCTAAAACGTCTACTGAGAATACCTGCCATGAAAATTTCGACTTTGATGCTTGCTGGCCTTATCACCCTGAGCTCTGCCGCAGCCTTTGCAGAAGGCGGCGCCGAACGCTCCAAGCAGTTTTACCAGGACTTCAACTTCGTTCAAGCCCAACAGCACAACATTGAACAGCGCACTGCCGCCGCCGATGGCAAGAGCCCTGTTTCGGACGCCTCCGTTCAGCGAGACGTCGAGCAACAACCGAACTCTTGATTCACCCGCAATACCCGTTGCCATTCCGCTCTGATGGCAAAGGTTAACTTGGCGCCAGTTTCTGGCGCCTTTTTTTATTGCCTTTTTTATTGATGTTTTAGGGCCGGCTTTAACGATGAGTTAATTAAAGCGGTTTAGTCCAAAACAACATCCGGCCATGGGCGGGGTCGAACATCGCGTCATCAAAGCCAAACTTGCGATACGCCGCCTGAGCAACCGCATTGCCTTCAAGTACTTCCAGCGTGATCTTGCAGCAGCCGCGCTGACGGGCGATTTCTTCTACTTTTTGCAGCATTTTCTGGCTCAGGCCCAGGCCGCGAAACGGGTCCATGACCACCACGTCGTGCACATTCACCAGCGGGCGGCAGGCAAACGTCGAGAACCCTTCAAAACAGTTCACCAGCCCTGCCGGAACGCCCCCGACAAATGCCAGCACACTGAACGCGTGAGGGCGCTTGGCCAGCTCAGCGGGCAGTTGCTCCAGAAGATCGGCAGGCAGGCTGTGGCCGCCGCCCATCGGGTCTTGTGCGTAGTGGTTGAGTACCTGGCCAATGGCCTCGGCATGCACAGGATTGCTGTAGCTGGCTTGCAGCACCAGTATTTCTGCGGTGTCCATTTCCTTCCTCATTCACGGCACATCGGGGGTTGTCCCCCTTAAAGGTGTCAATTGTAGGCACGCCAACCGCGATAGATGAAGGAGATTTACGACAATTTCCCGCGTGAAAGTGCGCCAGGTCAGCCAAACCGCTGCAGTTGCATTTGCAACAGGCGGCTCAGGGTGCGCCGGAACGCAAACGCCAGGTAACCCTCGGTGTAGAGCTGTTCCAGCGCCACGCTGGCGTCGATGAACAGCGGCACTTTGCGGTCGTAGCATTCGTCCACCAGTGCGATGAAACGCCGCACGCTGTCATCGTGTATCGACAGCTGCGGCAGCACCCGGTCCCCCGCCTGGACCTGCTGCGCCGCGTCCTCCGTCCCCCGCGCAATCACACCAACGCGCTGATGCGCGCTGAGGCAAGGCACTTCACCGAGCAAGATCGCCTTGAACCGGTCACACAACAGCATGAAATCCATGGCGGCCAAGGGTTGTTCACACACCTGGGCATAGCGGCACCAGAGCACCGTCTGGCTCGATTGCACCACGTTGAGCCGACGGTGGCCGACCTCGACCGGCAACTCGCTCACCGTTTGCCCGGCGCTCAGTTGTCGAAACACTTGCGCCAGCGCCTCGGGCTCGTTGACCCAGTAGCGTTGCAGCGGCGCGCCCGGGTGCAGGCGATGGTCGTCCTGCCCGTCCACCGCCACCACCTGCAAATGACGCTTGATCGCCTCGACTCCCGGCACAAAACGCTCACGGTTGAAACCCTCTGCATACAACTGATCCGGCGGCTGATTGGAGGTGCAGACCATCACCACGCCCTCCTCGAACATCACCTGAAACAACCGGCCCAGGATGATCGCGTCACCGATGTCATTGACGAACAACTCGTCGAAACACAACACCCGCACGTCCCGGCTCAGCTCCCGAGCCAGGGCTTGCAAGGGGTCTTGGGTGCCGGTCAGTTCAAACGAGCGCTGATGCACCCACCCCATGAAGTGATGGAAATGCTGGCGCCGCGCCGGAACACGCAAGGTGTCGAAGAACTGATCCATCAACCAGGTTTTGCCCCGGCCGACCGGCCCCCACAAGTACACACCCGTCAGGGGGCGGACGCCTTGATGAAGCGCCTGATGGCAGTGTTGAAGGGCGTGCACCGCTTGCAACTGGGCGTCGTCGGGAACGAAGCCTTGGTCGGTGATGGCGTGTTGATAGGCGGCGAGCGGGGAGTCAAAAGTCATGGGCGGCAGTATGCCATAACGTCCCACAGGGCTTCGCCGCATGGCAGGCAACAAGGCGCTTGACGAAATAAATTACACGCATCATATTAAATAAATGTCACAACACATTTAAATAAACACGCGTCAGGAGTCAGCCCATGCGTAACACAGTTTTCGGCCGCCGCAGCGGCCTGCAGGTATCGGAATTGGCCTTGGGCACCGGCAATTTCGGGACGGGTTGGGGGCACGGCGCCGAACGCGACGAGGCCAGGCAGATGTTCGATGCCTACCTGGACGCAGGCGGCAATTTCCTGGACGCCGCCAACGGCTACCAGTTCGGGCAAGCCGAAACCCTGCTGGGCGAATTTATCGCCGCCGAGCGGGATCGTCTGGTGGTCGCCACCAAATACACCCTCAAAACCCACCCCCAGGACGAAGGCAAACTGAAGGTCGGCAATAACCGGAAAAACATGGTGCGGGCGGTCGAAGAAAGCCTCAAGCGCTTGAACACCGACCACATCGACCTGTTCTGGGCCCACATCAGCGACAACGTCACGCCCATGGAAGAGATTTTGCGAGGGTTCGACGACCTGGTACGCGCCGGCAAGATCCATTATGCCGGGCTGTCCAACTTCCCGGCCTGGCGCATCGCCCGAGCCGACCTGCTGGCCGAAATACGCGGGTTTGCCCCGCTGGTGGGCATCCAGGTGGAATACAGCCTGGTCGAACGTACCGCCGACCGAGAGCTACTGCCCATGGCCGAAGCGCTGGGCCTGGCCGCGACCCTGTGGTCACCACTGGGCGGCGGCTTTCTGACCGGCAAATACCGCCATGCCGCCGACGACAACCGAGCCAGCAAGCTGGGCATGTTGGTCCACGGGGAAAAAAGCGCACGGGAAACCGCGGTGCTCGATACGTTACTGGCGGTTGCAGGCGAACTGAACGTTCCCCCTGCTCACGTCGCTATCGCCTGGCTGCGAGAAAAAGCCCGGCGCTCGACGACCGCGTTGATACCTATCCTGGGACCGCGCACCCGCGCGCAGTTCGAGGCAACGCTGGGCGCATTGGCGGTGCAGCTGTCGGACGAGCAAGTGACACGTCTCAACGGCGCCAGTGCGGTGCCTCTGGGTGTGCCACACGAAATGATCGCTACCCGGTTTCCGCTTGCCGAGAACACCGGGAACCGGCCCCCCGTCATCTGAGGTGGCCGTGTGCCCGCCTTGAGCGTTACTGAAGACTGGCCTCGACCTTTTGGGCCACGTCTTGCGTCAGCCAGGCTTTCCAGACATCGGGGTGGTCCTTGAGAAAGGCACGGGCAACGTCCCGTGGCGGTGTGTGGTTTTCGCTCATGGTGGCCAGGGCTTTATTCAGCGGGTCAATCGGGAAATTCACCTTGGCAAAGAATTCGGCGATTTGCGGATGGGCCTGCTGGAAAGGCGTGGACACCCCGATGCTCAGCTTGGAGGCCAGCGAACGGGTGGGCTTGGGGTCTGGGTTGTCGGCGTCGGTCAGGGTCTTCCAAGCCTCGGCGTCGAACGGTGGCTCTTGCAGTTGGATCAGCTTGTAGCGGCCCATCAAGGGCGTGGGTGACCAGTAGTAGAACAACACCGGCTTGCCCCGGCGGATCGACGACGCGATTTCCGCGTCCAGCGCCGCGCCCGAACCGCTGCGAAAGTTCACGTAGCTGTCGTCCAGCCCGTAGGCCTTGAGCTTTTGCTTGTTGACCACTTCGGAGGTCCAGCCGATGGGGCTGTTGAGGAAGCGGCCCTTGCTGGGGGCTTCCGGGTCCTTGAACACGTCTTTGTAGCGGGCCAGGTCCTTCACGCTGTGCAGGTCTGGCGCCAGTGGCTTGATGCCTTTGGCCGGGTCGCCCTTGACCACGTATTCCGGCACCCACCAGCCTTCGGTGGCCCCTTTGACAGTGTCGCCAAGGCCCACCACTTTGCCTTCGGCTTCGGCCTTGACCCACACGGGGCTGCGTCCGGCCCATTCCTCGCCGATCACCTGAATGTCGTTTTTGGCCAGCGCCGTTTCCAGCGTGATGGTCGTGCCGGGCAAGGTGTCGGTGGGCAGGTCATAGCCCTTTTCGACAATCACCCGCAGCACCTCGGTGATCAGGCTGCCGCTTTCCCAGTTCAGGTCGGCAAAATGAATCGGCGCCGGGGCGGCCGCCACCGACAGACTCAAGCTTGCCACCGACGCTGCCAGCAGCCCTCGAATTCCTTTCATGCCTTTGCACCTCGTGTTTCACACAGCAAAAGGGATGGCTTTGCCGTAACACGCGAAAGCCTCTGAATACTTAAGTCCACTGAACTGTAGTAGAGGTTCCGGTGATGACGCCCAATCAGTGGCGCACGCTGATTATTCGCTGGCCTTGAAGCTCACCAGTTCGCCCTTGCGCCACTTGGCGGCCTTGCCGGTCACAGCCTTGAGGGTCTTGGTCAGGCCTTCCTGCAATTGGGCGTGGGCGGCAAACACCAGCATCACGTTGTGGCCTTCCTTGAACACAATGCCCTCGCCGTCGGCCGACGACACAAACGCATAGTCGCCCAGGCCATACACGGTCAACTTGATGTCGCGAAACTTGAGCTCGAACTTGCCGCCTTCCCGGCTGGGCAGTACGGCTGCACGAAAATGGTCCCCCACCTTGAGCTCAAGGCGAGGCTTGTCGTCCACCACCAGGGCCGTCTGGGTATCGATCTCGGCGAGGTAAATACCTTCCGGCGTCTGTTCGGTGATGTAGACGAAACGGGATTGAAACTGCTTGACCAACTTTGCGCGTAAATCACCCAGCACGAATAACGCGTGCATATCCAGATTACTGACTGCCAAGGAAACGCCCCCACATCAAAAGGATGCTGCCCGCCCGAGCGGGCAGCACAAAAAACGGCCGCAATGGCACGATTACACGAAAAAATCACTGAAAAAACTGAAGAACATCCACGCTGCTGCGCCACAAGACTTGTACGGGCGCGCCCAACGTACCGTCACCCGGTCGTTGGGCAGTGCAGGAAATCACAGGTTCAACGGCCAGAGAACACGGGCCGACCCACTTCAGAAAAAACCTTGTTAAAAACGACGCTTTCCGACATCCAGCCTCAATTGCCAAACCCCCGGATGGAACCGAAAGCAGCAGGCTGGCGACAATACTAAAAGAGCAACACGGGTTAAAACCACCCGAAATACTGCAAGCCCGTCAAGAAGACCCATCGACAGGGACTGACCATGCAAAGACTTCACTGTAACACCCTAGCTTCGCGCAGCGTTTCCTCTTTTATGGAAAATTGCCTGCACCCGGCGCTTTACCGGGTCGTGCCGGCCGGCAGGAACTTCTTTCATATCCTTGAAGTGCCCAGTGGCCGAATCAAAGGCTTTCGCAGCAACCACAACCAGGCCTGTGCATTGGCCAGGGAGCTGGAAGCCACCCTGCACGCCATAAACCAATCGAACTCTGCGCCGCCCTGGCCCTCCCATGTTGAGCGACTACACGCTCACCGGGAGAATGACATGGACCACACCCTTGAAGAATTGTTCGAACAGCTTGGCCTGCAAGCCAGCGCGCAGGCGATTGACCGCTTCATCGTCGACCATCCGCTGCCACAGGACGTGAAGCTCATCGACGCGCCCTTCTGGACCGTGCAGCAGGCGCGTTTTCTCAAGGAGGAGTTACGCGAGGACGCCGACTGGGCGATCGCCGTGGATGAACTGAACCAGCGCCTGCACCAGAGCGCGTGACTCAATGCAGGCTGTCTGAGCGCTCCAGGCGCAACAGCGCCTCCCAGGCAGCCTTGCACTCTTCGGCCTCGCCACGGCTGCCAAACGCCGTGCCGCGTTGTTCGCCGTTAAGCAAGACCACCCAGCAGGCTTTTTGGCCCAGCGCTCGCAGGGTAGCCGGAACGCCACTGCCAATCATCACGGCCACATCGACTTTGCTCAGCATGGAAAACCTCCAACGAGTTAGTTAGCTGACTAACAATGTGGGCCATCCTACGGTTTTCCTCTCGCCGGAAAAAGCTATCCTGGGAATAGCTTTCTTACATGATTGGCAACAATTGGCCCGCGCCTAGCGGCCTTCGGGCTTGTACCCCAACCGCAAACCGCCCCAATGCCGGCCGTTGACCCGGATGGGCACCGACAAATCATGCATCAGCTCACCGGTGTCGCGGGTATAGGTTTGCAGCAAGACCGCCTGTTGATGGCTGCCACACCGAATCCCGGTGCGGTCATCAAACTTGCGCTTGGTGCGGTTCTGCACCGCATCCACCTGGGCATCGCCGGTCAATGCGTGGGAAAACGCCTTGTTGTGCGTGGGCACATAGCCCTGCTGCGTGCAGGCAATGGCAAATACCAGGCCCTCGTGACGGGGCAACAGCGCCTCCTGAATCGCCGGCAACACCTGATCGGCGTAGCCATCGAAACGGGTGGTGTATTTGCTCGGGTGGGTATTGGGAATCGCGGTGTAGCTGCGGTCGAACAAGTGCTCCAGGCTGATGCGGTTTTGCCGCACATCGGCCTCGAACTGCGCGGCAATCTGGTTCGCGCCTTCACGGGCCAGGTCGTAGATGCGCTGGTGATAGTCGTCCAGGCCCACTTGCGCCAAGCGTTCGCTGATGGTTTCGGCCTGGCCTTCCATCTGCACAGCGGCGCTGGCCAGTTGCTGGGTTTGCTGGTCGCTTTCGCTCAAGTCGCTGCGCATTTGCTCCACGGCATGAAACAGGCTGTCCAATTGCGCACGGTTGGTGTCGGTGCCCTGGGCGATTTCACTGACCTGGCCCTCCACATCCGCCGCCAGGCTGGCGATGCTCGCCAGGTGCTGGCCCGCGTGTTCCACCTGCTCTACGCCGGTGTGCAGGTCTGCCGACAGCTGCCGGATCTGCTCCACCACCTGCGCGGTGCGCTGCTGGATGTCCGCCACCATCACGCCGACTTCATCGGTGGCCGTCGCCGTGCGCCCTGCCAGCCCGCGCACCTCGTCGGCCACCACGGCAAAGCCACGCCCGTGCTCACCGGCCCGTGCCGCTTCGATGGCGGCGTTCAGCGCCAGCAGGTTGGTCTGGCTGGCGATGGACTGGATCACCAGGGTCACACGCTGGATTTCTTCGCTGCGCTGGCTCAAGGCCTCGATCAACTGGCGGCTGTCGTTGGCGCGCTGGCTGAGCTGATGCATGCGGGTGATCGAGTGGGCCAGCACTTCGCGCCCTTCAGTACTGCGCTGGTGCGCCTGGCTGGCCGCGCCGAGGGCCTGGCGGCTGAGCTGGGAGGTGGCCTTTTCGGTGTCGATCATCACTTCGGCGCTGCTGACGATCTGCCGCGCCGCGCCCAGTTGGGATTGCAGGCGAGCCGCCAGTTGCTTGACCGAAAACGCCACGCCCGCCGCCGACAGCGCATTGTGGCTGGTGGTGTAGGACAGGTCGCGCGTGAGCTCGCCCATGGCGTCGTCGCGGTGGGACGTTGCCACAACAGGCGTACGCGCTTTGAGACGGGGCAGCCATACCAGCAGCAACGCCACCGGCACGCACAGGTACAGCGACAGGCCCGCAAACGCCATGCCCACCAGCAATAGCCCCAGGGCAATGCTTTGCAACAGCGGCGTCAACCAACCGGGAGGTTGGCGTACCACCGATTGCGGTGATACGGCGGCGCCTGTCAGAGATCCATCTCCAGCCATGTGTGTTACCCCACTGCTTGTAGTTATTGTGCCTGCATTAAACGCCACTATTCGGCCATTATCCATGCGCCTTTGGTGGGGTAACGTGCAGTGCGTCAATAAACGGGGGGATAACCGCTGTGCTTTTGGGGGAAACCGGTCGACCGGCCTCCCCGCTTCAGCGCATCAGGCTTGACGCTGATGCTTGTCGATTTGCTCGTGACGCTCTTGCGCCTCGATGCAGTAACGGGTGGTGGGGCTGATCAGCAGGCGCTTGAGGCCGATAGGCTCGCCGCTGTCGTCACACCAGCCAAAGGAATCTTCCTTGATACGGTCCAGGGCCCGCTCAAGTTGCGGCAGCATGCGCTGGTCGCGGTCAATGGCGTTGACCAACCAGGTGCGTTCTTCTTCAACGGACGCGGCGTCGGCAGGGTCGGCCGGGGTGTCCAGGCTTTCAATGGCGATACGGTTCTGTTCAATGCGCTCGTGGTGCTCCACTTTCATGTCTTGCAGCAACTTCTCGAAAAAAGCGTGCTGTTCGGCATTCATGTAGTCATCCGCCGGCATGGCCAGCAACTTTTCCTTTGTCATTGATTTCTCTATAAAAAATACGTGCATTAAGGCGAATAAGGGAGCGTTCCGGCCAATCGTCGCAGGCCACGGAAAGGCGCTGTCCATTTCAAGCGCCACCCGGCACTCAATTTACGAGGGGCGGCAGTCTAAGGCCGAGTTAAGGGCTCAGCAACTGAAATGACAGGCATTTTTCCCAATTACCCCCCAAAAGCACCAGGACGGGCTCGGCGAACGGGTATCGGAGTGCGTTTATAGCAAGAAAGGTGGCCCGGGAGCTATTGGAGGGCCGCTGTAAGCGACCAACTGTCAGCTGCAAGCGTTTCCACTTGCAGCTTGCGACTCACAGCGGCGCGTTAGCGCTTCAACTTCCGTTTATTGCGGTATTGGTCTATCACCACGGCGATCACGATGATCAGGCCCTTAATGATGTCCTGGATGTAGGCGTCTACCCCGACAAAGGTAAACCCGCTGGCCATCACCCCCAGGATCAGCGCACCGATCACCGTGCCGGTAATGCGCCCTACGCCGCCTGCCAGGCTGGTGCCGCCAATCACCGCGGCGGCAATCGCGTCCAGCTCGTACGACATGCCCATGCCCGCCTGCCCCGTGGCCGCCCGTGCCGAGGCCACCACGCCGGCCAGCCCGGCCAACAGGCCGGCGATGCTGTAGACGATGATCAAATGCCGCTTGACGTTGATCCCCGAGGTGCGCGCCGCCTGCATGTTGCCGCCGATGGCGTAGGTGTACTTGCCGTATTTGGTGTAGCGCAGGGCGATGTGAAAAATCACCGCTACCACCAGAAAAATCACCACCGGCATGGCGCCATGGCCGATGGCGGTGTAGGAATCACCCAGCATGCTGATCGGCTGACCTTCGGTGTAATACCGTGCCAGGCCACGGGCCGACACCATCATGCCCAGGGTCGCGATAAACGGCGGAATGCCGGTCACCGCGATGATGCTGCCGTTGATCGCCCCGGCCAGCAGCCCCACCCCCAGCCCCGCCACCACCGGGATCCACACCGGCAGGTCGGTCAGTGACGGAAACACCGCGCGGGAAAAGTCCGAAGTCTGCGCCAGACTGGCGGCGATCATCGCCGACAAGGCCAGCACCGAGCCGGAGGAGAGGTCAATGCCCGTCGTGATAATCACCTGTGTCACGCCAATGGCCAGCAGGCCGATCACCGACACTTGCAAAATCATCAGCACCAGGCGCTGGGAGTTGAGCAAAAAGCTCTGGTCCCGCACGATCCAGCCAAACACCTCGAACACCAGCCCGATGCCGATCAGCACCAAAAAAATACTCAGCTCGGTCGGCATGCGCCGCCGATGCTTGGTGGGCGCCGTGGCCGGCGTCTTTTCCTCGGATTTCTTTTCCAGTATCGCGTTCATAACCCTTCACCTTTTATCGCATGGCACGCGCCGTCGGCGGGCGCGCGCTTTTCTTGTTCTTTAGCGGACAGCCGTCAGGCCCGAGGCCAGTTGCATGACTTTTTCCTGGGTCGCCTCGGCGCGGTCCAGCGTGCCCATCAGCGCCCCCTCGTGCATCACCATTACCCGGTCGCTCATGCCGAGCACTTCGGGCAACTCCGAAGAAATCATGATCACGGCCATGCCTTCGCTCGCAAGATAAGAGATCAGGCGGTAGATCTCGGCCTTGGCGCCCACGTCGATGCCACGGGTGGGCTCATCCAGAATCAGCAGCCGCGGGTTGGTCATCAGCCAGCGCGCCAGCAGGGCTTTTTGCTGGTTGCCGCCCGACAGCGTGTCGATGCATTGCTCAAGGGACGGGGTTTTCACCCGCAGCTTTTTGCACATGTCCTCACACAGGGCACGCAGGGCTTTCTGCTTGATAAACCCGTTGTCCGAGTAGTGCGACAGCACCACCATTTCCATGTTTTCCAGCACCGACAGGCACGGGAACAGGCCGCTGAGCTTGCGGTCTTCGGTCAACAGCGCAAAGCCCTTCTCGATGGCCATGTGCGGGTCGGTGATGCGCACCGGCTGGCCATCCAGGGTGATCTGGCCGCCGTCGCTGGGGGTGATGCCAAACAGGGTTTCGGCCACGTTGGTACGCCCCGAGCCCATGAGCCCGGCGATGCCGAGAATCTCGCCCGCGTGCAGGTCGAACGAGACGCCCTTGAACACGCCGTCCAGGCGCAAGTCGCGCACCGAGAGCAGTTGCGCGCCAATCGGGGTGTCGCGCACCGGGAACAGCTGGCTCAGTTCGCGCCCCACCATCATCGAGATCAGGCTGTCGCTGTTCATGCTGTCGGCCCGTTGCAAACCGATGTAGGCGCCGTCGCGAAACACCGCCACTTCATCGGCGATGGCAAACACTTCGTTCATTTTATGCGTGATGTAGATGATGCCTTTGCCCTGGTCGCGCAGGTCGGCAATGATCGAAAACAGGTGGGCCACTTCCTTTTCGGTAATGGCCGAGGTGGGTTCATCCATGATCAGAATGTCGGAGTCATAGGACACCGCCTTGGCAATCTCGACCATCTGCCGCTCGGCGATGCTCAGGTTGCCCACGTGCTCCTCAGGGTCCAGGTTGATGCGCAGGCGTGCCAGCAGCTCGGCCGTGCAACGGTGCATTTCACGGTGGTTGACCATGTGCAGGCTGTTGAGCTGCTCGCGGCCGATCCAGATGTTTTCGGCGATGCTCATGTGCGGCATCAGGTTGAGTTCCTGGTGGATCATCGCGATCCCGGACTGCAGCGCCGCCAGGGGTGTTTCCAGCTTGATCGGCTTGCCCCGCAGGCGAATCTCGCCAGCGTCGGGCTGGTAGATACCGGCGATGATCTTCATCAACGTCGACTTGCCCGCGCCGTTCTCGCCCATCAGTGCCAATACCGACCCGGGCCGTACCCGCAGTTGCACATCGGCCAGGGCCACGACACCGGGAAAACCTTTACTGATATTGACGATTTCCAACAGGTACGCCTCGTCCTGTGCGGCAGGCTGGGCACCTGGGTGCAGCGAAGCGGTCGCTTGAGCGAGCATATCGGGTACTCCGTCGGCAGGGCCGCCGTGTCTGCCCTGCCAACTGATGGTGGTGGTTGAGGGCTACTTGAAGTCTTTGACGTTGTCCGGGGTGATCAACTTGAACGGCACCACAATGGCCGGCTCAACCGCTTCCTTCTTGACCATCTTCACCGCCGCGTCCACCGACCCCACCGCCTGGCCATTGGCATCCTGGAACACCGACACCGCCATCTCGCCCTTCTCGACCGCACGCAAGCCGTCCGGTGTGCCGTCGACGCCCGCGATCAGCACGCCGTTCTTGTCGGCGCCCGCCTGCTTAAGGGCCATGGAGGCGCCAATCGCCATCTCGTCGTTGTTGGCCACCACCGCCGAAAACTGGCGGCCCTGGGTCAGCCAGTCGTTGACCAGGGTCATGCCCTTGTCGCGCAGCCAGATCCCGGTCTGTTCCTGTTCGATCTTGATGCCCGGGTACTTGGCCAGCACTTCCTTGACGCCCTTGGTGCGGTTGGTGGTGGAGTTGTTGGCCAGGTCCCCCAGCAAAATCACGATATTGCCCTTGCCGCCCATCTTGTCGGCGAGGTACTGCATCTGCATTTTCCCGGCTTCCACGTCATCGGAGGTCACGGTGACCACGCCCTTGGGCAGGTCTTTCTGGTCGGGACGGCGGTTGACGTACACCAGCGGGATGCCCGCCTTGGTCGCAGCGGCGGTGATCTTGCCGGTGGCGGCCGTGTCCACCGGGTTGACCACAATGGCGTCGACCTTCTGGTTGATAAAGTCTTCCACCTGGCTGAGCTGCTTGACCACATCGGCGCGGGCGTCCACGAACTGCAAGGACACGCCATCGGCCTTGGGGTAGGTCTTGGCCTGTTTTTCCATGTCTTCGCGCAGGTAGGTCAGCCAGGTGTCATCGAACTGCGACATGCTCACGCCAATGCGCACATCGGCCAGGGCCACGCCGCTGGCGAGCATCATCGACAGGGCCAGCGAGGCAAAACGGATCGGGGTCTTCATGAACGGTCTGTCTCCACATTTTTGTTGGTTTTTTGGACGTTGCGTTGTTCAGAACACTTAGGGCGCCGCAGGCAGCCGAACGATCGGCGCCCCCGGGATGCAGCACACCAGGGCGCCCTTGTTTTCGACAAACAGGATGTTGAGGAAGGCAAAGTAAAAAGGCCGCGCACGGGGCAGACCGCGGGGCGAGGGGGCAGGACGGAAAACTCGCAGTACAGCGTTGAAGATTTTCATCTGACGGTACCTGGTTGTTTTTGATCTTGTTTTTGTTGAGTCCCGGGACAAGCCTGCAAGGCACTGGCGACGGACTTTTCTGCAACTTGGAAATGACTTTATTAGAAAATAATTTCCACATCAACTGATTTTAGAATTTTATTCTATTTTTGTTTATTCCCCGTCGGACGCCCGTATTGGCATGACTTGCTGGCGCTGCGCACTCAGTCGCGCCGCATCCAGCACCCGGGTGGTGGCCAACGCATCCCGCGCATCCACCGGCAACGCGCCCTCCCCCCGCACGGCACATTGCAACTGCCGATAGAACTGGTTCCAGCTGCCTTTTTCCGACGGCACCCGCTCACGCTCCGCGCCCTGCTCGAACCAGCCCCAGCGCCGGTGTTCTTCGGCGCCCCAGTGATCACCTTCGGTGCGCGGGGTTTTACCGGCCATCAGCAAGGCTTCCTGCCCGTCCAGCCCTTCGACGGTGTAACAGCCCGCCGTGCCATTGACCCGAAAACGCGGGGCCGGGCTGTTTTGCAACGCACTGCCCCACAGGTGGGACACCACCCCGTTGCGGTGGGTCAGGGCCACAAAAAAACCATGGTCCAGGTCAGGCGCCTGGGGCGCATACGCCAGTTGGGCAAACACCTGGTCCACCGCACCGAACAGGTGCAGGGCCTGGTCCACCAGGTGGCTGCCCAGGTCACGCAGGCAGCCGCCGCCGCTGGCATTGCCGACAGACTCGGGCCGGTAGCGCTCCACCCGCGACTCAAAGCGGGTAATCGTGCCCAGCGCGCCCGCGTCGATCAGTTTGCGCAGGGTCAAATAGTCCGAGTCCCAGCGCCGGTTCTGGTACACGCTGAGCAACACGCCCTGGCGCTCGGCGGCCGTGATCAGCGCCTGCGCCTGGTCGGCGTTGGCGGCGAACGGTTTGTCGCTGACCACCGCCACCCCGTGTTCAATGGCCTCCAGCACCAGCGCCGGGCGGCCTTTGAGGGTGGTGCTGATGACCAGCGCGTCCACACCCGCCTCGACGATCGCAGCCATCGAGTCAAACGCCGGGACACCCGGCTGGTCGCTGGCCAGTTGTTGGCGACGCTCGGGGGAGCGGGTCACCACCCCCACAAAGGTCGCCCCCGGCAGCGTTGCAAGCAGCGGCGCATGAAAAAAGCGGCCACCGTGGCCGTATCCAACCAGTCCAATTCGCATGGGCCCATTCCTTTTGTTTTTATAGGAAACCGCTCCCACCGCCCGCCCGTGCTCAGCCGTAAAAATGCGGACGCGGTGGCAGGCTGACGTTGACGATCTGGCCGCTGTTCTGCGCCTCGATACAGGCGTCCGCCGCCACCGCTGCGGCAAACCCGTCCCAGGCCGACGGGCCGCCGACCTGGCCGGCACGCACGCCGTCGATAAAGGCTTGCAGCTCCACGTCGTAGGCGGCGATGAAGCGGTCTTTCCAGTCCATCAAGATTGCATTCGACAACTTAGCGCCGCTGCGCAACTGCACCGTGGAGGGCTCTGGCAGTTTGGCGATGCCCGTCTCCCCCACCACTTCGCACTGGATGTCATAGCCGTACTGGCAGTTCACGAACACTTCCACATCGATGCGCGTGCCCTTGGCGGTTTCCAGCAGCACGATCTGCGGGTCACGCAGGTGGGCCAGGGCCTTGCCGGACTTGCGCGGGAACACCACCTGCACCGACACGTAGTCATCGGCAAGCAGCCAGCGCAGCACGTCCAGCTCGTGGATCAGCGTGTCGGTGATCGCCATGTCGGTCTTGTAGTGCTCGCCCACGGTCGGGTTGCGGTGAGCGCAGTGCAGCATCAACGGTTCGCCGATCTGGCCGCTGTCGATCACGTGTTTCAGGGCGCGATAGCCTTCGTCATACGGGCGCATGAAGCCCACTTGCACCAGGCGCTTGCCGTGGGCCACCTCGGCCTCGACGATGTTGCGGCACCCCTGGGCCGTGACCGCCAACGGCTTTTCGCAGAACACCGGTTTGCCTGCGGCAATGGCGGCGAGCACAAACTCTTCGTGGCTGGGGCCCCAGGAAGTCACCAGCACCGCCTCGACCTGCGACGATGCGATCAGGGCGTGGCCGTCGGCGTACACCTGGGCCCCAAGGCCCAGGTCGGCCACCACTTTGGCGGCCTGTTCAAGATTGATATCGGTGACGCCCACCACCTGACTGCCCAGCAAGGTCTGGCTGCAACGACGAATGTGGTCCCGGCCAATTGCGCCGGTGCCGATAACGCCAAGCTTCAAAGACATGAAAACACCCCTCTTGTTATTAGTACTGCCGGGCCTTGGCCAGGCGTTCATTGAGTTGTTTGGCCGCCGCGTTGGTGCGCTCGCTGGTGGACACCTGCGCCACGCCCACCCGCCACCACGACAGGTAGCCGTGGAGCATGGTTTTGGGCAGCACCTTGATGTCGATCAGGGTCGACACGGTTTGCGTGCGCGCATCGGCCAGCGCCGCTTCCAACTGCGCCACGCTGCTCACCCTGTAGGTCTTGCAGCCGTAGGCCGCCGCGCTCATGGCGAAATCCACCGGCACCAGGCCGCCGTCGAGCTTGCCGGTGTCGGGGTTGCGAAAGCGGAACTCGGTGCCAAAGCTGTCCATGCCATTGCCCATCTGCAGGTTGTTGATGCAACCAAAGGCCATGTTGTCCAGCAGCACCACGTTGATCTTGCGTCGCTCCTGAATCGAGGTGGCCAGCTCCGAGTGCAGCATCATGTAGGAGCCGTCCCCCACCAGCGCGTACACCTCGCGCGCAGGCTCGGCGAGTTTTACCCCCAGCGCCGCATTCACCTCGTAGCCCATGCACGAATAGCCGTATTCGAGGTGATAGGTGTTGACGCCCTTGCTGCGCCAGCTGCGCTGCAAGTCGCCGGGCAAGCTGCCCGCGGCGGCGACGATAATGGCGTCATCGGCCAGGGTGTCGTTGAGCACGCCCAGCACCCGGCTCTGGGTCAGGCAAGAGCCGGTCAACTCGATGAATTCGCGCAGCACGGCCGGGTCCATGTGGTCGCTGATTTGCGGGGTGAAATCGCTGCTCTGGTATTCCAGGCGGTACACGCGGTCCACCTCGGCCTCCAATTGGGCCTTGGCCTCACTCACCTGCCCGCCCCACTGCGCGCGGTAGTCGCCAAGCGCATCAAACAGTGCTTCAAGCGCAGCCTTGGCATCGGCCAGTACCTGCACGCCGTCCAGTTTTAACGCATCACACGGGCTGATATTCACGTTGAGAAACGTCACCTCGGGGTGCTGGAACAGTGACTTGGACGAGGTGGTGAAGTCGGTGTAGCGCGTGCCGATGCCAATCACCAGGTCGGCCTGCGGCGCCAGCAGGTTTGCCGCCAGGCAGCCGGTTTCACCAATCCCGCCCACGTTCAGCGGATGGCTGGACACCACCGCGCTCTTGCCCGCCTGGGTTTCTGCGAACGGGATGCCAAAGCGCTCGGCAAACGCCTGGAGCGCGGCATTCGCCCCGGCGTACTTGACCCCGCCGCCGCAGATGATCAGCGGCTTGCGCTTGCCGCGGATCGTCGCCACGGCGTCGCCCAGCATCGCCTCGGTGGGCGGGCGGCGGTCCAGGCGGTGCACGCGTTTTTGCAGGAACGAATCGGGGTAGTCCCAGGCTTCAGCTTGCACGTCTTGCGGCAATGCCAGGGTGACGGCGCCGGTTTCGGCGGGATCGGTCAGCACGCGCATGGCGTGGATGGCCGCCGTCATCAGCTGCTCAGGGCGGTTGATGCGGTCCCAGTATTTGCTCACGGCGCGAAAGGCATCGTTGGTGCTGATGCTCAGGTCGTGAAACTGTTCGATCTGTTGCAGCACCGGGTCGGGCTGGCGGCTGGCGTACACGTCCCCCGGCAACAGCAGCAGCGGGATGCGGTTGGCGGTGGCCGTCGCGGCGGCGGTGAGCATGTTCGCAGCCCCCGGGCCCACCGATGCGGTGCAGGCGTAGATCTTGCGGCGCAGGTGCTGCTTGGCAAAGCCGATGGCGGCATGGGCCATGCCCTGCTCGTTGCGGCCCTGGTGCACCACCAGCTCGCCGCTGTCTTGCTCCAGCGCCTGGCCCAGGCCCAGCACATTGCCGTGGCCGAAGATTGTGAACACCCCGGCGACAAACTTGCTCTGTACGCCATCGACTTCGATGTACTGGTTATCGAGAAACTTCACCAGGGCCTGGGCCATGGTCAATCGGGTGGTGGTCATGAAGCGCCCCTTATCTTTTTTGCAGGTGGGCCATGCTGGCGCCCAGTGCCTGCCGAATATCCGCCAGCCCATGCACACTCTGGGCAAACGGCTCGAATGAAAAGTACCCGCTGTAGCCGCCGCCGCGCAGCGTGTCGATCTGCGCGGCATTGCCCAGAATATCGCCCTCGCCCACCAGCACGCGGTGCCCGTCGCGGATGCTCGACAGCGGCGTCTGGGTGTCGTCCACGCCAGAGATGTGCACCAGCCCCGTCAACTCGGGAAAGAACGCCTGTTCGCCCGCCACGTGATGGTGAAAGGTGTCATGCACCAAGCGGAACACATCCCGCCCACCGATGGCCTGCAGCGCATCCACCGCCACCTGCTTGCGCCGCAGCGAACACTCGGCAAAGCCCAGGGGTTCGATAAACCCCAGCACCCCATGCTCGCGCAAAATCGGCGCCAGTTCGCTGAGCGCGGTGCGCAAGCCCGCCGCGCGCTGGGCGTCGCTGCGGGTGTCGCCGTGCTCGTTCAGCGGGCACATCACCAGGCCCTGGGCACCACAGGCACGGGCATACATGGCCAGCCGGGTCGCCTGTGCACGGCGCTCGTCGTTCCACACATCAAAGGGGTACAGCGCGTTGATCGACAGCACCGTTACCCCGTGCTTCTCGCACAGTTCGCGCACGATGCTGGCGGGGGTGCCGTCTTCGATTTCGATGCCCGCAAGGTCGTTGCGCAGTTCAATGGCATCGCATTGCAGGGCCACCGCCAGCGCGATGAAATCCGGCAGGGAAAGACCGGGGGCGACCATGCGGTTAAGGGCAAAACGTAGAGGCTTCATTATTGTTGTGCTCCACAGGTGTCAGCGTTACTGGGCAGTCGGCATGCTGAATTCGGGGCCCTTGGCGATGCTGTCCGGCCAGCGCTGCATCACGCTTTTGTAGCGGCTGTAGAAGCGGATGCCCTCGTCGCCGTAGGCATGGTGGTCACCGAACAGCGAACGCTTCCAGCCGCCAAACGAGTGCCAGGCCATGGGCACCGGGATCGGCACGTTGATGCCGACCATGCCCACCTTGATGCTGCGGGCAAACGCCCGGGCAATCCCGCCATCGCGGGTAAAGCAGGACACGCCGTTGCCGAACTCGTGGGCGTTGATCAACGCCACGGCACTGGCAAAATCGGCCACCCGCACCAGGCCCAGCACCGGGCCGAAAATCTCTTGCTGGTAAATGCTCATCTCGGGGGTGACGTGATCGAACAAGGTCGCACCGACGAAAAAACCGCCCTCGGCGCCCGGCACTTTAACGCCGCGCCCGTCCTTGATCAGTTGGGCGCCCTGGGCCACCCCCTGCTCAATGAAACCCTCCACCTTGGCCTTGTGTTCGGCGGTGATCAGCGGGCCCATTTCGCTGTCCGGTTGCAGGCCGTTGCCCACCTTCAGTTGGTCGATGCGCGGCAGCAGTTTGGCGATCAGTTCGTCGCCCACATCGCCCACCACCACTGCAATCGAGATGGCCATGCAGCGCTCGCCCGCCGAGCCGTACGCCGCGCCGATCAAGGCGTCGGCGGCTTGGTCCAGGTCGGCGTCGGGCATCACAATCATGTGGTTCTTCGCCCCGCCCAGCGCCTGCACGCGTTTGCCGCGTGCGCTGGCCTGCTGGTGGATGTACTCGGCAATCGGCGTGGAGCCCACGAACGAAATCGCCTCCACGTCCGGGTGCTGCAACAGCCCGTCCACCGCGCTTTTGTCGCCCTGCACCACGCTGAACACGCCATCGGGCAGCCCGGCTTCGGTCAGCAACCGCGCCATCAGCAGGCTGGCGGAGGGGTCGCGCTCGGAAGGTTTGAGGATAAAGCAGTTACCGGTAATCAACGCCAGCGGGATCATCCACAGCGGCACCATCACCGGGAAGTTGAACGGGGTGATACCGGCGCACACGCCCAGGGGCTGGCGCAGGTTCCAGTTGTCAATGCCGCCGCCGATGTTGTCGCTGAAATCGGTCTTGAGCAGGGCGGGCGCACCGCAGGCGTATTCGACGATCTCAATGCCGCGCGTCACCTCGCCCCGGGCGTCGGCAAACACCTTGCCGTGTTCGCGGCTGATGATGCCGGCCAGTTCGTCGTGGTGGCGGTCGAGCAGTTCCTTGAACTTGAACATCACCCGCGCACGGCGCAGGGACGATTGCTCGGACCACGCCGGGAACGCCTTGAGTGCCGACGCCACGGCCTCATCGACTGTTTGCGCACTGGCCAGCGCGACCTGCGCCTGCACCTCGCCGGTGGCCGGGTTGAAAACGGGGCTGTAACGTTCGCTGGCGCGGTCCTGCACCTGGCCGTGAAGGTAGTGGCCGATCACCGGGGCATTGCTCATTAAAAGGGTTCTCCGTGCAAAACGTCAGAGGTCCAGCAGCCAGCTGTGCTGCGGGTCGTTATAAAAATGCCAGGCGCGCTTGGGGCCAGCCATCACGTTCAGGTAATACGACTCGTAGCCGTAGGGCACGCTGACCGGGTGGTAACCCTTGGGCACCACCACCAGGTCGCTGTTTTCCACGGCCAGCGCTTCGTCGATGCTGCGATCGTCGGTGTAGACGCGCTGGAACACGTAGCCTTGCGGCGGGTTGATCTGGTGGTAGTAGGTTTCTTCAAGAAAGCTCTGGTGCGGCAGGTCGTCGGTGTCGTGCTTGTGGGGCGGGTAGCTCGATGAGTGACCGGAGGGCGTGCGCACCTCCACCACCAAAAGCGAATGGGCCGGCTCCGTGGCAGGCAGGATGTCGCACACGTAGCGGGTGTTGGCCCCCTTGCCGCGCACGCTGCGGGTGCACTGCTCGGGGCGGATCAGCCGGGGCACGTAGCCCGGTGCGCCGGGGGCGGCGCACACGGCAATCTGTACGTCGCTCAAGGCGCTGACCTGCCCGCTGCTGCCCGGCGGCAGGTAGGCGGCGAACGGTGACTTTTCGTCGAACACCGACTGGCGATCACCGATGTTCTGCCAGTTGAAACCCTCGCCCTCGATGTTCACCCGGCCGCTGAGCAGCACCAGGCACAGCTCCTTGTCACCGGCATGCACCGGCAACGTTTCGCCCAGGCTCAGGCGGTAGGCACTAAAGCCTACGTATTCCAGACGGCCCTCTTCCAGCGCGACCATGCTGGGCCCGCGTTTGTTGCTCTTGACCAATAAGCTCATTGCCCTGTCCTCGCGTCCAGCAGTGCACGCAACGTGTCATAGCCTTTTTTGGCGTAGATGTAGCTGGGGGCGACCGCCGGGTCCTGCTCGGCCTCCACCACCAGCCAGCCTTGATAGTGGGCCGCCAGCAGCGCATCGAGCAGTTCGGCAAAGTCGATATCGCCATCGCCGGGCACGGTGAACGTGCCGTTGACGATGCAATCGGGAAAGCTCCACATCTGGTTGCGCGCCAGTTGCACCACAGGCTTGCGCACGTCCTTAAAGTGCACGTGGCAGATGCGCCCGATGTGTTTGCGCAGCACCTCGATAGGCTCGCCGCCGCCCATGTAGCAATGGCCCGAATCAAACAGCAGGCCCACTTCCGGGCCGGTCAGGCGCATCAGGGTGTCGATGTCTTGCGGGGACTCGACGTAGGCGCCCATGTGGTGGTGATAAGCCAGGCGCACGCCTTGGGATAAGGTGAACCGCGCCAGTTCCGTGAGCTTGCTGGCATAGTCTTGCCAGGCCTGCTCGCTGTTGAAGCGCGGGCGTTCGATCAGGCGGATGGGCGAGCCCTGGATCGAATCGGCCACCTCGCCGTACACCAGCACCGACGCGCCGTTCTCGCGCAGCAGTTGCACATGGCTGGCGATGGCGTCGATCTCCTCGGCCACCGAACGCCGGGCCAGGCGGCTCGAATACCAGCCCGACACCAGGGCCAGGTCGTAGGGCCGCAGTACATCGCCCACGCCCTTGGCGTCCTTGGGAAATTTGCCGTTGAGTTCAAAACCTTCGTAGCCGATGTCCTTTCCTTCGCTGAGCGCGGTGCTCAGCGGCGTTTCACCGCCCAGGGCCGGCAGGTCGTCGTTACTCCAGGAAATCGGGTTGATGCCAATTCGGATGGCGGGCATGGCTGCACCTTTTATTGTTGTCAGGACGGCTGGGGTCTGCGGTAGGCGGTTCAACGTCTGGCGCTGCGCCAGGCCTCGATCAATTGCTCAAAGGTGGCCTGCACTTGCTGGATCAGGGTTTCGTCATCGATCTCACCCGACAGCCACGCCCGGCTTGGCGCCATGAAAATCGTGCGGCCCACGGCAAAGCCCCGGCAGGTCTGGCTCTGGCTGGCTTCGCGAAAGCCGTCCGCCATGCATTCGGCGGACGCGTTCAAGCCCAGCAGCACCACGCCACGGCAGTGCGGGTCACGCGCCTGGATCAACTCATCGAGCTGTTGCCACACCGCGGCCGGCTGAACTTCGATTTTCCACCACGCGGGGTAGATGCCCAGGTTGTACAGGCGCTTGAGGCTGCGGTAGAGCACATCCGGGTAGGTGGACGGGTGATCCTTGGGCGGGATGACTTCCAGCAGCAGTTCGTGCCCGCTGACTTGCGAGGCCTGATACAACGCCTTGAGTTGCGCCTCTTGTTCCAGGCGCAGCAGCGGCTCGTCGTCGGGGTGAAATTGCACCAGGCACTTGATGATGTGTTCCTGCGGCCAGGCGATCAGGTTGCTGCCCACCGAACGCCCGTGCTCGAACACCAACGGGCGCGAGTTCTGGACCTCCACCGGGCGGGCGATCCACCAACCCCGACCACTGGCGGCATTGAGCGCGTCCTGGCCAAAGCGCTGGTCGGCCAGAATGCCGACGTCGGCGTCCACGCCCTCCTCGCTCAAGCGGTGTTCGACCCGGGCCACGGCCTGAATGAACAGCTGCTTGAGGGCGCTGATGCGCGCCGCGTCCTGCACGCCGTTTTGCGCCATTTCCACCAGTTGCCAACGGTGGTCGAAGGCAAACACAAACAGCTGCTTCCAGCTCTTGCGCGGCACCGTGACCTGGTGCAGGCGTTGCAGGGTCACGTCCTGGTCGGGCCGGGTGATCGGCACCGGGCTGTTGAACAGGTAGTCCAGCTCGGCAGGCGTCGGCATGGCCGGGGCGCAGGCATGGCGGGACACCACCAGCCCGCCGCAGGCATTGGCCAACTGGCAGCAGCGCTCGTCAGTGGCCTCGTTCAGCCAACCGCTGAGAAAGCCCGACATAAAGGCATCACCGGCCCCCAGCACGTTGAGCACCTCGACGCGCACGCCCGGGTAAATCGCGCCATCCTCAAGGCGCGCCGGGATGGCGCCGTGGATCACCGTGCAGCCCTGGGGCCCGAGTTTCACCACCAGGGTGGCGGCCGTGTGCTCGCGCACGGTGCGCAGGGCCGTCAGCAAATCTTCGCTGGCGCCTGCGATCAGAAACTCCTCCTCGGTGCCCACCACCAGGTCAAAACGCGGCAGGATTTTCTGCACATGCTGGCTGACATTCTGGCTGGCGACAAAGCGGGTTTCGCCGTCGGCCTTGCCGGTCAGGCCCCAGAGCACGGGGCGGTAATCGATGTCGAGTATGCGTTTGACGTCATGCTTGTGGGCGTAGTCCAGCGCCTGCACGCTGGCCTGGTACACGCCGTCGGTGGAGAAGTGAGTGCCGGTGATCAGCAATGCCTTGCTGGACGCGATGAACGCCTCGCTGATGTCTTCGGCGCACAGGGCCATGTCGGCGCAGTTTTCGCGGTAGAACACCAGGGGGAAGGTTTCGCGGTCTTTCAGCCCCAGCAGCACCATGGCGGTGAGGCGGTCGGGGTCGACCTTGATACCGCTGACATCACAGCCTTCGCGCGCCAGGGACTCGACCAGAAAGCGCCCCATGTGGTCGCCCCCTACCCGGCTCAGCATCGCGGACTTGAGCCCCAACCGCGCCGTACCGAAGGCAATGTTGGCGGACGAGCCGCCCAGGTACTTGGCGAAACTTGAGACGTCCTCCAGCCGTGCGCCCACTTGCTGCGCGTAAAGGTCGACGCCCAGGCGCCCCAGGCAAATCAGATCCAAATGACGCCCACTGGCAAAACGAGTCTGGCCCATGCTGGCTCCTGTTATTTTTATCAGCCTGCGTGTGCCGTCTGGGTGGCGGCGCACGTTCTTGGTGGGAGCAGACTAGAACGTCTGGCAGCACCAATCAATATTTATTCTATAAATATTTTTAGTGGAATATATTTTCCATTAGGCAGCCGATCGGGATGCCAAGGTTTTTTTTTGCGCCTACCCTGTAGACTTGCGCCCATCGCCCCCACTGCCCGGGGCAAGAACAAGCAAGAAGGATGTCCAATGTCCCAGAGCGCCCCGGAAGAAGCCCTCGCCACCCCGCCGATCAACGCCGAGCGGTTGTTGCAACTGATCACTGACGAATACGAAAGCCTGCCCCGCCAGCTCAAGCGCATCGCCAGCTACATGAGCCAGCAGAGCGACCGGATCATGGTCGACCGCATCAGTGACATCGCCCGCGAATGCGAAGTGCACCCCTCGGCCATCGTGCGGTTTTCCCAGCGTTTCGGGTTCAGCGGTTTCAGTGAAATGCAGGCGCTGTTTCGCGAGGCCTACACCCACAAGACCACGCCGGTGCAGAACTACCAGCAACGCATCCGCAGCATGATCGCCAACAAGTCCCAGAAAGCCAGCAGCGGCGACCTGGCGCGTGAATGCGTGAACGCCACGCTGTCGGGCATTGAGCGGCTGGGGCAGGAACTCGATGACGTGGCGTTCGAAAAGGCCGTGGACCTGGTGGTCAACGCCGACAACATCTACGTGGTGGGCGTGCGCCGCTCGTTTGCCGTGGCCGAGTACCTGGTCTACAACCTGCAGCACACCAACAAGCGCATTCATTTGGTGTCGGGCCTGGGCGGCAGTTACCGCGAGCAGATGCGCAGCGTGCGCGCCAACGACCTGGTGATTGCCGTGAGTTTTACCCCCTACGGCAAGGAAACCCAGCACTGCCTGCGCATTGCCCAGCACCATCAGGCCAAGACCCTGATCATCACCGACAGCAACCTGTCGCCCCTGGCCAAGCGGGCGAACACGGTGCTGTTGGTCAATGAAGGGTCGTCGTTTGCGTTCCGCTCCCTGAGCGCCACGCTGTGCCTGTGCCAGGCGCTGTTCATCGCCGTGGCGTATCGCCTGGAACTGAAAGTGGACGAGATCCACGAGCAGGTCGGTTTCGACGACTGAGCGCCGCCATCAGCGCGGGCGGCGCATCAGGCGGTAGGCCGCCGGGATCACGAACAGCGACAGCAGTGGCGCCGTCAGCATGCCGCCGATCATCGGCGCGGCGATGCGGCTCATGACCTCACTGCCGGTGCCGCCGCCCAGCAGAATCGGCAACAGGCCCGCGATGATCACCGCCACGGTCATCGCCTTGGGCCGCACGCGCAGTACCGCGCCTTCGGTGATCGCCGCGAGCAGGTCCTGGTCAGTGCGGCCCTGGCGCTCGGCCCAGGCGTTTTTCAGGTACAGCAGCATGATCACGCCAAACTCCGCCGACACCCCCGCCAGGGCAATGAACCCCACCCCCGTGGCCACCGACAGGTTGAACCCCATCGCGTACAGCAACCACGCGCCCCCCGTGAGGGCGAACGGCAACGTGCCCAGAATCAACAGGGCTTCATCGAAGCGGCGAAAGGTCAGGTACAGCAACACAAAGATGATCAACACGGTGGCCGGCACCACCAGTTTGAGCCGCGCATTGGCCCGCTCCAGGAACTCGAACTGCCCCGAATAGCTCAGGCTCATGCCCGGCTGCAGCACCACCTTTTGGTTGATGGCGCGTTGCAGGTCGTTCACCACCGAGGCCAGGTCGCGGTCGCGCACGTCGATGTACACCCAGCCGGAGGGCCGCGCGTTCTCGCTCTTGAGCAT
Source organism: Pseudomonas sp. SDO5215_S409 (assembly GCF_054071325.1). Lineage (NCBI taxonomy): Bacteria > Pseudomonadati > Pseudomonadota > Gammaproteobacteria > Pseudomonadales > Pseudomonadaceae > Pseudomonas > Pseudomonas sp. SDO5215_S409. The sequence goes on from NZ_JBSVWN010000003.1 coordinate 108,073, forward strand.
CGGCGGCCCGTCGGCGATCGTGAGCCGGGCCACCGTGCCCAGGGTGATCTGGCTGCCCTGCGGCGTGTAGATCGGCAGGTTGCTCAACGCCTGCACCGAGTCGCGCCAGGCCTTGGGGTAGCGCAGGTTGATGGGGTAGCGCGCCAGGCCTTCGACCGTCTCGCCGATGTTCTCACCGCCAATCGCCCCCGACACAATCGACTGCACATCGGCGATGTTCAAGCCATAGCGGGCCGCCGCCGGGCGGTCGATGTCCACGTCAATGTAGTGCCCGCCGCTCAAGCGTTCGGCCAGTGCCGAGCTCACACCCGGCACCGTCTTGGCGACCTGCTCTACCGCCTGGGTCACCGCGTCGATCTGCGCCAGCTGGGTGCCCGCCACTTTTACCCCGATCGGGCTTTTAACCCCGGTGGCCAGCATGTCGATGCGGTTGCGAATCGGCGGGATCCAGATATTGGTCAGCCCCGGCACCTGCACCACGCGGTCGAGTTCCTTCACCAGTTTTTCCGGGGTCATGCCCGGGCGCCATTGGTCGCGGGGCTTGAACTCGATGGTGGTTTCAAACATCTCCAGCGGCGCCGGGTCCGTGGCGGTTTGCGCACGCCCGGCCTTGCCGAACACATGGGCCACCTCGGGCACGGTCTTGATCAGCCGGTCGGTGCGTTGCAGCAGTTGCCCTGCGGTTTGCGTGGACAGCCCCGGCAACGCCGACGGCATGTACAACAAGTCGCCTTCGTCCAGCGGCGGCAGGAATTCACCGCCCAACTGCGACACCGGCCACAGCGCGCTCGCCACCATCAGCACGGCCACCAGCAAGGTCAGGCGCGGCCAGCGCAGCACCGCGTCCAGCGCCGGTTGGTAGAGCCGGATCAGCCCACGGTTGAGGGGGTTGCGCTGCTCGTCCGGGATACGGCCGCGAATCCAGTAGCCCATGAGCACCGGGATCAAGGTGACCGACAGCCCCGCTGCCGCCGCCATGGCGTAGGTCTTGGTGTAGGCCAGCGGCCCGAACAGACGCCCTTCCTGGGCTTGCAGGGTGAACACCGGAATAAACGACAAGGTGATAATCAGCAGGCAAAAAAACAGCGCCGGGCCGACTTCCACCGCCGCCTCGGTCATGACGTTCCAGTGGTCTTCACCTTTCAATTCGCGCCCGGGGTGGGCGTGGTGCCAGGCCTCGATTTTCTTGTGGGCGTTCTCGATCATCACCACCGCCGCGTCCACCATCGCCCCGATGGCAATCGCAATGCCGCCCAACGACATGATGTTGGCGTTGATGCCCTGAAAGCGCATGACGATAAAGGCGATCAACACCCCCACCGGCAACGAAATGATCGCCACCAGCGAGGAGCGCAGGTGCCAGAGGAAAATCCCGCACACCAGCGCCACCACCAAAAACTCCTCCAGCAGTTTGTGGCTTAAGTTGTCCACCGCACGGTCGATCAGCTTGCTGCGGTCGTACGTGGTGACGATCTGCACCCCCGGCGGCAGGCTGGCCTGTAGCGTTTCAAGGCGGGTCTTGACCGCCGCGATGGCCTCGCGGGCATTTTTGCCGCTGCGCAGAATCACCACGCCGCCCACCGCTTCGCCCTCGCCGTCCAGTTCGCCGATGCCCTGGCGCAGGTCGGGGCCCAGCTGAATCGTGGCCACATCCCCGAGAGTCACTGGCACGTTGTTGGTGTCGAGACGCAGGGGAATGGCGCGGAAATCTTCCAGGCTTTTCAAGTAGCCGGACGCCCGCACCATGTATTCGGACTCACCCATGTTGAGCACCGAGCCGCCGGTTTCCTGGTTGGCCTTGCCGATAGCCGCCGCCACCTGCGCCTGGGTAATACCGCGACTGGCCAGGGCCAGCGGGTCGATCTGCACCTGGTATTGCTTGACCTGCCCGCCAATGGTCGCCACTTCGGCGACGTTGGGCAGGGTCTTGAGCTCGAACTTGAGAAACCAGTCTTGCAAGCCGCGCAGTTGCGCCAGGTCGTGCTGGCCGGTGCGGTCCACCAGCGCGTACTGGTAGATCCAGCCCACGCCGGTGGCGTCCGGCCCCAGCGCCGGTTTGGCGGCCGCGGGCAGGCGCGACTGCAACTGGCTCAGGTATTCCAGCACCCGCGAGCGGGCCCAGTACAGGTCGGTGCCCTCGTCGAACAGCACGTACACGTAGCTGTCGCCAAAGAACGAATAACCGCGCACGGTCTTGGCCCCCGGCACCGACAGCATGGTGGTGGTCATCGGGTAGGTGACCTGGTTTTCGACAATCTGCGGCGCCTGGCCCGGGTACGGCGTGCGGATGATCACCTGCACGTCGGACAAGTCCGGCAAGGCGTCCACCGGGGTGTTCTGCACCGCCCACACGCCCCAAGCGGTGACGAACAGCGTGGCGAGCAACACCAGAAAGCGGTTGGCCACCGACCAGCGAATCAACAGGGCAATCATGGCCGGGCTCCCATCTGCGGGTTCATCGCGGCTTCAGCCGGGGTGACGCCTTTGAGGCTGGCCTCCGAATCCAGCAGGAACTGGCCGGACGCAACCACCTGCTGCCCCTCCTGCAAGCCGCTCAGGATCACGGTCTGGTCGTCGTTCTCGGGGCCGGTCTGCACCTGCACCGGGCGATAACGCCCGCCCTCTTCAGCCAGCATCACCAGCACGCGCTTGCCGGTGCGCACCAATGCTTCGGTGGGGATCAGCAAGGTGGACTGGCCGGTGGATTGGGCCAGGCGCACCTGGGCGGTCATGCCCGGGCGCAAGGTGCCGTCCGGGTTGGGCAATTGCACGCGCACTTGCACGGTGCGGCTGTCGGTGGCGGTGGCCGGAAGAATGGCGCTGACCGCGCCGCTGAAGGTCTGGCCCGGCAAGCCGACAAAGCGGGCTTGCACGCGCTGCCCGATGGCCAATGCCGCGCCTTGGGCCTCGGGCACCGCGACTTGCAGCCACACCGTGCCCAGGCCATTGACCCGCGCCAGCGTCTGCCCGGCCGCGACGGTCATGCCTTCGCGCACGTCCAGGGCCTGCAACGCACCGCCCAGCGGCGTGGTCAGGGTGGTCACCGCCTGCACGCGGCCGCTGCGCTCGACCTGCGCGATCAAGCCTGGCGGCATGCCGCTCAGTACCAGGCGTTGGCGGGCGGCGGCCAGCAGGCTGGGGTCGCCGCTGCGGCGCAGGGCCAGGAACTCTTCCTGCGCCGCGGCCCAGTCGGGCACCAGGAGGTCGGCCAACGGCGCGTTGGCCGCCAGCACATCCCCCGGCGCCAGCGCGTACACGCGCTGCACAAAGCCTGCGGCGCGGGCCTGGACCACGGCCACGTCGCGGTCATTGAAGGTGAGGATGCCCGACAGGTCCAAGTCCGCCGTCAACACCCCACGGGTGACGCTCGCCAGGCGCACGCCCAGGTTCTGGGTCAGGCTGGAATCGATACGGATCGCCGCGCTGCCACCGCCTTCGTCATAACGGGGCACCAGTTGCATGTCCATGAAGGGCGACTTGCCGGGTTTGTCGAACTGCTGCTGCGGGTACATCGGGTCGTACCAGTACAGGGCCTTTTTCTCGCCAGCCGCCTGCACCGCCATGGCCGGTTGTGCGGTGCGCAGTTGCGCCACGCCATAACCTGCGCCCAGGCCCAGCAGGAGGGCGCCGCCCAGCAGCGCGCCGGTTATCCGTCGATCAGTCATTGGCAGGTTCCCCATAGGCGTAATACAGCTGGGCACCGACAAGGGCCCGTTGTTCGATGGCATCAATCTGTTTGAAACGGGCCTGGACCTGCTCGCGGCGGGCGCTGACCACGCTCATCAGGTCACCTTTGCCCGCGCGGTAACTGGCCAGGCTCAGGGCGACTTTTTCGTCAGCCAGCGGCACCAGGCTCTCCTGGTTGCGCTGCACAGCGCGATCCAGGCGCTGGTAGTTGGCCAGGTCGTCTTCCAGTTCCTGGGTGTGCTCGCGGGTTTTGGCGTCGCGTTCAGCGTCCAGCTGGTCCAGCTCGGCCTGCTTGGCGGCGATGCCGGGGTTTTGCCGGCGGCTGGGGAAAATCGGCAGGTCGAAGGTGAACTGCACGCTGACCATGTCGCCGAATTCGCGGCTGCGGTGGCCGTAGTCCACCTCCCAGCTCCAGTCAGACGTCTTTTGCGCCCGCGCCTCGTCCAGGCGCGCCTGGGCTTCGCGGGTGCGTGGCCCGAACGCTTGCAGCACCGGGTGCTGATGCAGGTTGTGGTTGTAGCCCACTTCATTGATCGGCCAATGGGGCAACGAACCACTCGGGGCTTCGCTGGCGGCGGGGCCGATCCAGCGCTTGAGCGCAGCGCGGGCCTGGGCGCGCTGCTGGATCAGGGTGTCTTCGCGCTCGGCCAGGTCGGCGGCTTCCTGCTTGGGCAGCACCGCGTCGGACGGCTGCCCGCGCCCGGCGGCCAGCTGTGCCCGCACGGTGTCGGCAAACAAGCGGTTCTGTTGGTAGAAGTCCTTGAACAAGGCCTCTTTACGCGCCACCGCCCAGGCGCCAATCCACGCTTGGGCCGTGGCCTGGCGCACGTTCAGGCGTTCGATGCGACCTTGGGCGGCAGCGGTGTCCACCGTTGCCGCCGCCAGCTCGACCCGGGCCAGTCGCTTGTCACGGCTGGGCACTTGTTGCTGGATGCCGATCATGGACTGGGTCATGTCGTCGCCATCCAGCGTGCCGCGGTTGGGCCCATTGATGGGAAAGTTCTGTAGGCCCACGATCAGCTTGGGGTCGGGCAACTCGCCTGCCGGGATCGCCGCCTGGGTGGCGGCCTGAAACCTGGCGGACTCGGCCGCCAGCGACGGTGCGGTGGTTTGCGCCAGGCGCAGGGCTTCATCCAGGGTGAGCGCAGAGGCCAACGCAGGCCACGCCAGCACGCCCACCACCAGGGCGCGCACGTATACGACATTCATGTGGGTTGTTCCTGTTCTGTTCCACTGCGCGCCGCCTTACGCGGCGCACAGCAAGGCCGTCCCGGGTCGGGACGAGGCTGTTTGTGCAACAGGATTCAGGAACGGGGCGGACGCCAGACGCCGGACGGCGTGCGGTCGGGGATAAAACCGGAGGACAGGCTGGCAACCACTGGAAGGGCCTGGGTGAGCGGCGCCTTGAGCACCGGCACCGACAGTTGCAGCATGACGCCACTCTTGCATTCCTGGCCAGGCTTGCAGGCCTTGCCGGAGTGGTCGCCGTGGGCGCCGTCCTGGCAACAGTCAGGAGACATGTCCGTCATCATGGAAAGGCCAGGCACCTGCATGGGGCACGGTTCGGTGCTCGACGGCACACCCGCCATCCCGGTCAGGGGAAGCGCGAGGCTCAACAGCAGCACGAGGAAAAAACGCAGGTAACGGCTCATGGGGCGAGAGCTTAGCGAATGCGCCATTAAGCGACCATTAATAAAAACACCCTTTTAGCCTTCCGCCAGCAACCGCGCCAGCACCCGGCCGTGAAAGCGGATCTGGGCCAGGGTCAGCGCGGTGTAGCCGATGATCAGCGCTGGCGGCAAATCGGCGTTCAGGCAAAAGTCGCCAAGCCCCTGGAGGCTCAAGCCCGCCCGTGCACCCCGGGCGCGAAAGTCCGCCTCGCTCATCCCCGGCGGCAACCACACCACACAGTGCAGCCCGCCCTGCTGACCGCTGATGCGGTAGCGCCCCGGCGCGTGTTCGGCCAGGCACGCAAGCAACGCGTCACGCCGGGCCTGGTAGGCCTGGCGGGTGGCGCGCAGGTGGCGCACGAACGCGCCGCTCTTGAGGTACTCCACCAAGCCCAGTTGGTCGCTCACGCCCACCAGGCGGCCGGTCAGTTGCAGGCGTTGCAACAACGGCTGGCGCAGGGCCTTGGGCACCACCATGAAACCCACGCGCAACCCGGCGAACAGGCTCTTGTTGAAGCTGCCGCAGTGGATCACCCGGTCGCCCGAATCAAGCGCCTTGAGGGCGGCCAACGGTGCGGTGTTGTAGTTGAATTCGCTGTCGTAGTCGTCCTCGATCACCCAGGCGTTGCACCGTGCGGCCCAGTCCAGCAAGGCCAGGCGGCGCGACACCGACAGCGTCATGCCCAGCGGCGCCTGGTGGGCCGGGGTGACGTAGACCAGTTGCGCCTCGGCCGGCAATTGCTCGGTGTCCAGGCCATCGGCCGTCACTGCGATGGCCTGCACGCGCGCGCCCGCCAGGCTGAAGAGTTGCCGTGCGGGCAGGTAACCCGGGTCTTCGACGCACACGGTGTGGCCGGGTTGGATCAGCGTGCGTGCGATCAGGTCCAGGCCATGGCGGATGCCGGTGGTCAAGATCACCTCGTCCGCCTCGCAGTGCATGCCGCGAAAGCTGCGCAGGTAGTCGGCAATGCGTTCACGCAGCTCAGGCAAACCCGCCGGGTGCGCGGCCTCCAGCACACCCGGGCCCCCGGCGAGCAGCCCACGGGACACGCAGCGGGCCCAGTTTTTCAGGTCGAACAGTTCGGCATCCGGGCGCCGCGCCACGAACGGCACATGGCTTTGTACGCCTGCATCCGCCTGGTCGGGCTCCACCACGCGGCGCACGGGGGCCGTGGGGGCTGGCGCAGCAATGAACTGCTCAGGGATCACCGCGCACACCCGCGTGCCCGAACCGGCTAGGCGCTGCACATAACCTTCGCTGTGCAGGCGGTCGAAGGCCGCTTCCAACGTGCCCCGCGATACGCCCCAGCGCTGCGCCAGGCTGCGGGTGGACGGCAGGCGGCTGTCGGCGGGCAGTTGGCGGCTCAAGATGGCCTGGCGCAGCGCGTCGTAGGCGCCCTGCTGTTTGCCCGCGTCGAGGCTGTCGGGGCGCGGCAGGTCCAGGGCGGCGGCGGTTTTTCCTCGGCTCATAGTGGTCCAGTCATCAGCAGCATAAATGGCCCTGAGGATTAAACCACAACCCGCTTAGAGTACGAACTCTCCTCCCCCACAGACCCTGCCCATGACTCAACGCACCCTCGCCCCCTGGCTTTGGCTCACCCTGCTGATACTGCTGATCGCCCTGCCGCGCATCACCCTGGACCTGCACCTGCCCGCCCTCCCCGCCATGGCGGACTACTTCGGGGCCAGCGACAGCCAGCTGCAACTGACCCTGACCCTGTACACCCTGGGCTCGGCCATCTCGCTGTTGATCGCCGGCCCCCTGTGCGACCGCTGGGGTCGGCGGCCAGTGTTGCTGGCGGGCTTGTCGTTGTACGTGGTGGCCTCGGTGGCGTGCGCGTTGTCCACGGGCGTGGGCATGTTGATTGTGGCGCGGCTGTTCCAGGCCCTGGGCGGCTGTTGCACCACGATGATTGGCCGGGTGGTGGTGCGCGACTATTTTGAGCCCCATGAACAGACGCGCCTGTTGGGGCTGATCTCCATGGGCATGGCCGTGTCGCCCATGGCCGCGCCGGTGCTGGGCAGCCTGTTGCTGCCGTGGCTGGGGTGGCGCGGGCTGTTTGGCTTGTTGACGGTGATCGGCGCGGGCCTGGTGCTGCTGGTGCAACGTCGCCTGCCGGAAACCCGCCCTGCCCACGCCCTGGACGCCGCCAAAACCGGCTTGCTGCAGGTGTATGTGCAGTTACTGCGCGACCGCTACTTCATGCGCTATTCACTGGCCATCGGCTGCGTGTACAGCACCTATTTCCCGTTTATCGCCGAGTCTTCCGCGTTGTTGCAGCGCGGCTTTCATTTGTCGCCCGGCACCTATGCGCTGGTGTTTGCCGCGACCATCAGCGGCTACATGCTCGGCTCGAACCTGTTCCGCCGCCTGGCGCCGCGCATCACGCCCGACCGTTTGATCGGCGCTGCGATCGCGCTGAACCTAGTGGGCAGCGCCGTGCTCACGGCGGCCACGGCCGCCTTGCCGGGCCAGTGGCTGGCGATTGTGGTGCCCATGGTGATCATCATGGTGTCGGTGGGCATCACCATTCCGGCCTGCCAATTTGCGGTATTGCAGCCTTATGGCGCCATTGCCGGGGTGGCCTCGGGGCTGTTCTTTTTTACCCAGATGGGGCTGACCGCCGTGAGCAGTTGGGCCACCGGCCTGCTGTCGGACGGCTCCTCGCGACCGCTGGTGATCATGACGTGCCTGGCCAGTGCGCTGCTGTTGCTGAGCTGGCGGGGCCTGCAAGAAAAAGCCGCGCCTGTGACAACAGGCGCGGCCGGGGTAGAGCGGGTATCGGGATCAGTGCATGAAGATCGCGATCAGGATAATCACCGGGATCGGTACACCGAGGAACCACAGCAGTAATGAGCGCATGACGTTCTCCTTGAATTAACGAATGGGGGCGGTGTGAATGTCGCTGTCCAGGTACGTCACCGCGTCCCGGCGGCGACCGCCGAACGTCGCGGCAAAACTTGCGAAGAAGGCGCCGAGCAACAGGGCGACGAAGGTCCACAGCGAGGTCCAGGCCGCGACTTTTGCCGCGGTATCGGCGGCTTGCTTGGCTTTGAGCTTGGCCTCTTCAAAGGCTTTGCGCGCGTCGCCGTACACCTTGTCTACGCGGGCTTCGGCGTCGGCCTGGCTGAGGTTGGTACGCTGGCTGATCAACTGCGCGAGGTAGGCGCGGTCTTCGGCTGCGAGTTGGCCGTCGTTGCTCACGGTGCGTGCGAAAATGCGCGCCACCACGGTGTGCGCCGCGTCATCGCTGACGGCGGCAGGACGGTCGTCACGGAACAGGCTGTCAACGTAGTAGCCCACGTCATCACCACTGCCCTGCGCCGCGCTGCCGGCCACTTGGGTCACCGCACTGGCGGCCCCCGAGGCCACGCTGGCACCGGCTTGTACGCCACTGCCGACCACGCTGCTGATAGAACCCACTACCAGTGTCGCCGTCACCAGCGTCGCCACGGCCCAGGCCAGAAAACCGTGGGCGGTGTCGCGAAAGTACACCTCATCGCCATGCATATTGGCCCACTTGACCCGCAGCCGACCGGCGATATAACCGCCCAGCCCCGCCGCGACGATTTGCGTGAACGCCAGCCAGACAATCGTGGAAATACCCAGGCCCTTGGCACTGATGCCGCTGTCGGCCCACGGCGACACCGCCGAGAAGCCCAGGCCAAAGCCCAGCAAAACCAGAATCAGGGACAGTGCCGCCGCCGCAGCGGCCCCGGCAAAAATCGCCCCCCAGGAAACCCCGGAGAGCGCGCTCGACTCTTGCAGCGTGGATGAGGATGTCATCATTGTTGTGGTGCTCCAGGCATGAAAAAAGGTGTTACAAGTCTCAAAAGAGACAGTGCAGGCACCATGCCAGTCGCCCTGAAAATAAATCTCCATATATTTCAATGAGTTAAATAAATTGAACTCTCAGTACTCGTGCAACTTGCAGGAAGTGGGGGTTGGCAACGGGCGTTCTGCACGCTGTGTAGGACGGATCCAATGTGTAAAAAACGCCAGCCCTCAGCATTCGTTCAGATTCGCCACGCTAAGGTGAAGGGGCACCGCAAGCTGCTGCGCCTGACGGTGAGGCCGGAAATTGTGTCGGTTATGCCAACATGAATTTTTATTTAGGAAGCGGGCTATCATTTCTTGGCAAAATGCCCGCGACTTCAGTGAATCGCTCACCAGGTAATCCTTATGACCCGCATTTTGACCATCGAGGACGACGCTGTAACGGCCCGCGAAATCGTTGCCGAGCTGAGTAGCCATGGACTGGAGGTAGACTGGGTAGACAACGGTCGTGAAGGCCTGGTGCGGGCCGTGAGCGGGGATTACGACCTGATCACCCTCGACCGCATGCTGCCGGAACTCGATGGCCTGGCCATCGTGACCACCCTGCGCACCATTGGGGTGTCCACGCCGATCCTGATGATCAGCGCCCTTTCCGATGTGGACGAGCGGGTACGCGGCCTGCGCGCAGGCGGTGATGACTACCTGACCAAGCCGTTCGCTTCCGACGAAATGGCCGCCCGCGTCGAAGTGCTGCTGCGCCGCAAAAGCACGGTCAAGGAGTTCGAGACGGCCCTGCGCGTGGCCGACCTGGAACTGAACCTGATCAGCCGCGAGGCCAGCCGCGCCGAACAGCCGCTGAGCCTGTTGCCCACCGAATACAAACTGCTGGAATTTCTGATGCGCAACACCGGGCAGATCCTGTCGCGCATGATGATCTTCGAGGAAGTGTGGGGCTACCACTTCGACCCGGGCACCAACTTGATCGACGTGCACATTGGCCGCCTGCGCAAAAAAATCGACCCACCGGGCCTGACACCGCTGATCCGCACGGTACGAGGTTCCGGGTATGTCATTGCTGAACCCCTCTAAGGGCTGGCGCTCTTCCAGCAGCCGTCTGCTGGCGCTGTACAGCTCGTTGTTCGTGGCCTGGAGCTGCATCCTCATGGGGGTGCTGTATTACGAGGTGTCGAGTTACCTGGGCGACTTGTCACGCCACTCCTTGATGCAGCGCCAGCACCTGTTCCAGCGTTTTGACGGCGAGGAACTGGTGGAAGCGCTGACCACCAGCATGACCTTCGACATGAAGGGCGTGGACGCCTACGGCCTGTTCGACGCGCAATTTACCCCCATCAGTGGCCCGGTCCGCGTCATACCGCCCGACCTGCCGATGGACGGGCGCATCCACGCGCTGGCCAACTGCATCGACTCCGACGACCCCAAGCTGCCCCGTGACAGTTGCGACGCCGTGGCCACCCACACCGACGACGGGCGCTGGCTGATCCTGGTGCGCGCCAACGGCTCGCTGTTTGGCGTGACGCGGATCATCCTGCACGCCTTGCTGTGGGGCATCACCCTGACCATCATCCCGGGCGCCGCTGGCTGGCATTTATTGCGCCGCCGGCCGCTGCGGCGGATTCGCGGGATCCAGGCCAGTGCCGAAGCCATCGTGGCGGGCGACCTGACCCACCGCCTGCCGCTGTCCAACCGGCGCGATGAGCTGGACATGCTGGCGGCCATCGTCAACGCCATGCTCGACCGCATCGAAAAACTGATGAACGAGGTCAAGGGCGTGTGCGACAACATCGCCCACGACCTGCGCACCCCGCTCACCCGCCTGCGCGCGCAGCTGTACCGGATCCAGCAACAAGCGGACGAAGACGCGCCGCACGCCGTGCAACTGGACGCCGCCATCGCCGAAACCGACACCCTGATGGCGCGCTTTCGCGGGTTGTTGCGCATCTCCGAACTGGAAGACCACCAGCGCCGCTCCGGCTTCCTGGTGATCGACCCACGGCCGCTGCTGCAGGAACTGCACGACTTCTATCTGCCGCTGGCCGAAGAAGGCGAAATGGAGCTGCTGCTGCAAGTGCCGCAAGCACTGCCGTGGATCAACGGCGACCGGGCCTTGCTGTTTGAGGCCTTGTCGAACCTGTTGAGCAATTCGATCAAATTCACCCCACCTGGCGGCACGGTGATCGTGCGGGCGGTGAACGATGAAGGCAGCACGCGCATCGAAGTCCTCGACTCCGGCCCTGGCATTCCGGTGGCAGAACGCTCGGCGGTGTTCCAGCGTTTCTACCGGGTGGACGAGATCAACCAGCAACACAGCGGCTTTGGCCTGGGCCTGTCGATTGTGGCGGCGATCATCAACCTGCACGGGTTCAAGCTGGAAGTCGGCGCCAGCGAACTGGGCGGCGCCTGCCTGATCCTGGAATGCCGCCAACAGTTGATGCCGGAGACGTAAGCCCCAAGGCTCAAAGCGGTGAACGCCCACAGGTTGTCAACCTGTGGGCGCCGGGCGTCAGGCGGGAAAGTTGGCGCGCAACGCGGCAAGACCACCGCTGTAGACGCCGGTGAACAGTTCTTCGGCCACGGCATCGTCCGTGCCCGCCACCAGCGTGAACACACCCGACCAGGTGACTTTGGCCGAATGCTCGGTCAAGGCCTCGACCTGCAAGGTCGACAGGTATTCCGTCACCGGAAACGGCGACTCGACGATCGAGTAGCTGTAGCGACGCGCCACGTTTTCAAAGGTTTGCAGACGCTCCACCACCACCCCACCGTCGGCGGTTTGCAGGCGCCGCACGCGGCCGCCTTCCGATGCATCGCTCTTGACGATAAACGGCAGCCAGTCCGGCAGCGCGTTGAACCCACCCACCAATTGCCAGACCTGATCGGCCGACACCGGGATCTCAATAACAGCAGAAGCTTTTGCCACGGTATGACTCCATATAATTGAAAAACTCAGATAGCCATGCTGTCGACAACGCCGCCATCGACTCGTAACGCTGCCCCTGTGGTTGCAGAAGACAGCGGTGAAGCAATGTACGCCACCAGGTTGGCCACTTCATCCACATTCGCTGCGCGCTGGATGATGGAGGTCGGGCGAGCGTTACGCACAAACACGTCGGCCTCTTCACGGGCGCTGCGCCCGGACTGGGCCGTCGCGCTCGCCAACATCTGCTCCAGGCCGTCGGTGAAGGTCGGTCCCGGCAAGATCGCATTGACCGTGACCCCGGTGCCCGCCAGCCGCTTGGCCAGGCCATGAGACACCGCCAGGTTGGCGCTTTTGGTCACGCCGTAGTTGATCATGTCGGCCGGAATCGCCACACCGGACTCCGACGACACAAAGATCACCCGGCCCCAGCCCTGCGCCACCATCGGTGGCACGTAGTGACGCGCCAGGCGCACGCCCGAGATCACGTTGACCTCATAGAAGCGGCTCCACTCACTGTCCGGCGCATCGAAAAAGTCCACGTCGTTGAAGATGCCCAGGTTGTTCACCAAAATATCGGCGCGAGGCTCGGCGGCGAACAGCGCGGCGGCGCCTTCGGCACTGCCAAGGTCGGCCACCCGCCCACGTACCTGGGCACCGGGCACGGCGTGGCGGATGGACGCCAGCGCGTCCTCGACCTTGCCCGCGTCGCGCCCGACCACCACCACCGTGGCCCCGGCCTGCGCCAGGGCCTGGCTGATGCCCAGCCCGATCCCGGCGGTACTGCCACTGACGATTGCCAGTTTGCCGCTTACATCAATGTTCATCGCTCTACTCCTGGGGTCAGAGGGGCAACGGCGCGCGGGCCGACACCAGTTGTGCGTCACGCAGGGCCTGCCAGAACGCGGCGGGAATTTTTTCTGCCAACGCCGCCATGTCTTCGGCAATACGCGCCGGACGACTGGCACCGGGAATCACCGCCGCCACCGCCGGGTGCGCCAGGGAAAACTGCAGCGCGGCGGCTTTAATGCTCACGCCGTGAGCCTGGGCAATCGCCTTGATCTGCTCGACTTTGTGCAGGATGGCCGGGCTGGCTTTCTGGTATTCAAAATGCTCGCCCCCGGCCAGGACGCCTGAACTGTAGGGGCCGCCCACCACGATTTCGACGTGCTGGGCCAGGGCCGCGTCCATCAGGCGTTGCAGCGGGCGCTCGTGGTCGAGCAAGGTGTAGCGGCCCGCCAACAGGAAGCCGTCGGGTTGGGCTTCGCTCAGGTCCAGTACCAATTCGCACGGCTCGACACGGTTGACGCCCAGGCCCCAGGCCTTGATCACGCCTTCTTCGCGCAGGCGGGTCAACACCTTGAAGGCGCCGGTGCGGGCCTGGTTGAAGTAGTCCAGCCATTGGTCGCCGTAGAAGTCCTGGGCGATGTCGTGGACCCAGACGATGTCCAGGCGGTCGGTTTGCAGGCGCTCAAGGCTGTCTTCAATCGAGCGCAGGGTGGCGTCGGCGCTGTAGTCATTCAGCATTTTGTTGGGGCGACCGTGCTCGAACACGCCGCTTTTTTCGCCCAGATCGCGGGCGCTTTCTTGCACTTCATCGAGAATCACCCGGCCCACCTTGGTACTGAGCACGAAGTCATCGCGGCGATAGTTGGACAGGGCCTGGCCCAGGCGAATTTCCGACAGGCCCGAGCCATAGAACGGCGCGGTGTCGAAGTAGCGCACGCCAGCGTTCCAGGCGGCCTCGACGGTAGCCTGGGCCTCGGCCTCGGGAATGGCGCGGAACATGTTGCCCAACGGGGCGGTGCCAAAACCCAGCGCGCCGGGCAGTTTGTCTTTCAAGCTCATGGTGCAGTCCTTACTCAAGGTTCAGGGTCGCGGTGACCGTTGAGCAGATCCTAGATTGCATAGATCGGACCGTCCAAGACATACTGCGACCAACTTGAGTCCTACAAGGTCTGACATGATTGATCTACGCCAACTGCGCTACTTCGAAGTGGTCGCCGAAGAAGAACACGTGGGCCGCGCGGCGGAGCGGCTGCATATTTCCCAGTCCCCCTTGAGCCGTCAGATTGCCCAACTGGAGGAACGCCTGGGCCTGACCCTGTTCGAGCGCAGCCAGCAACGCATCCGCCTGACCCGTGACGGCCAGACGTTTCTGGCCGAAACCAAAGCCTTGCTCACCCACGCCAACCGCCTGGAATCCCTGGGCAAGCGCCTGGGTCGGGGGGACGAAGGCGGCCTGTGCGTGGGCTACGTAGAGAACGCCATGCACGCCGGGGTGCTGCCCAACGCCTTGCGGGTGTTGCGCGATGCGCGGCCCAACGTGCATATCGCGCTGTATAACCTGGCGTCCAGCGAGCAACTTGAAGGCTTGCGCCAGCGCAGCCTGGACATCGCGCTGGTGGGCGAGCCGCCCGCCGCCGACGACCCCGACCTGACCGGCGCGCAGGTGCTCGACGACCCCATGCTGCTGGCCCTGCCCGAACACCACCCGCTGGCCCGCCAGGTCGTGCTGTTGCCCGAGCACTTGGCCGAGCAGCACTGGATCGGCGTGCAGCGCAAACCCGGCTCACGCCCCGCCGACGATTTTGTGGCGGCCTGCATCCGAGCGGGCTTCACCCCGCAGATCCCCATGGAGGCCAGCGAGCCCTTCACCGCCTTGGGGCTGGTGGCGTCGGGGCTGGGGGTGGCGATGGTGCAAAAGGGCTTGAGCCGCAACGCCCCGCCCGGGGTGGTGCTGCGCGAATTACCGTGGCTGACCTACACCACGCCGCTGTGGGCGGCGTGGCATCGGATCAATCTTCGCCCGCTGGTGGAAACCTTCCGTCAGGTGCTGACAGCACCGCAGCGCTGATCACTGCAGCATTTCACGCAGCCGATACCCGAGCATGCCCAGCGCCAGGAGCGGCGCACGCAGGGCCTTGCCGCCGGGGAAGGTCAGGTGCGGCACCTGGCTGAAAACGTCCAGCCCGCGGCTGTGCCCGGCGTGGATGCCCTCGGCGAGCAACCGCGCGCACCAATGGGTCACGTTGAGCCCATGCCCCGAATAGCCTTGGGCATAAAACACATTGGGGTGCTGCTTGAGCCGCCCCACCTGGGGGAAGCGGTTGGCGGTGATACCGATCATGCCGCCCCACTGGAAGTCGATGGCGGTGCCGGCCAGTTGCGGGAACACCTTGAGCAATTTGGGAAGCATGTAGGCGCCGATGTCTGCGGGGTCGCGCCCGGAGTAATGACAGGCTCCGCCGAACAGCAGGCGGCGGTCGGCGGTGAGGCGGTAGTAATCGAGCCCTACTTTCTGGTCGCACAGCGCCAGGTTCTGCGGGATCAACGTGTCGGCCACCGCGGCGGGCAGCGGCGCAGTGGTGATGATGTAACTGCCTGCGGGCAGCACCTTGCCGCTCAGGCGCGGTTCCAGCTCGTCCAGGTGCGCGTTGCACGCCAGCACCAGGTGGGCGGCGCGCACCGTGCCTGTGGCGCAACGCACCTGCACCGTTTCGCCGTGGACCAGTTCCAGCACCGGGCTGTGTTCAAAAATGCGCACCCCCAGCGACTCGGCCACCCGGGCCTCGCCCAGCACCAGGTTCAGCGGGTGCAGGTGCCCCGAGCCCATGTCCACCAGGCCTCCGGCGTACCGGTTCGAGTCCACCACCTGGGCCATGTCCTGGGGCGGCACCAGCCGGGTGGGATGGGCATAGCCCAGGGCCGCGAGGCTGTGCTGTTCGGCCCGAAAGGCTGCGAACTGCGCCGGGGTATTGGCCAACTCGCAAAACCCCCAGCGCAGGTCGCAGTCGATGGCATGTTGACGAATGCGTTCGCCCACCAGCGCCACCGAATCGATCCCGGCCTGTTGCAGGTAGCGCACGCCCTCCTCGCCCACGTAGCGGGCAAAACCCGACACATCATGGCCAATGCCCCGGATCAACTGCCCGCCGTTGCGCCCGCTGGCGCCCCAGCCGATGCGCCGGGCCTCCAGCAACACCACCGAGAGGCCGCGCTGGGCCAGCTCGATGGCGGTGTTGACGCCGGTAAAGCCACCGCCAATCACGCACACGTCGGCGCTGAGGTCGGCGTGCAGCGGCGCGCGCTCGGGCATCGCGTGGGCGGTGGCGGCGTAGTAGGAACGGGCGTGCTCGGACGAAGGCTTCATGTGTTGGTCTTCACTTTGCTCCAGGCGCGGGTCATCACGCGCATGATGGCGGGGGTGGGCGTGGTGGAAATGTAGAGTTTGTCGAGCACGTCCTGGGGCGGGTACACCTCAGGGTTGTTCACCAGGTCCTTGGGCATGAAAGCCTTGGCCGCCGGGTTAGGGTTGGCGTAACCGACATAGGTGCTGACCTTGGCGATGACCTGTGGGTCCAGCAGGTAGTTGATGAACGCGTGGGCCGCCTTGGGGTCGGTGGCGTCCGCCGGGATGGCCAGCAAGTCAAACCACAGGTTGCTGCCCTCCTTGGGGATCGAGTAGGCGATGTTCACGCCGTTCTTGGCTTCCTCGGCGCGGTGCGCGGCTTGCAGCACGTCGCCCGAGTAGCCGAACGCCACGCAGATGTCGCCGTTGGCCAGGTCCGAAATGTACTTGGAGGAATGGAAATAGGTGATGTAGGGGCGCAGGGTCAAAAGCTTGGCCTCGGCCTTTTCGTAGTCCTTGGGGTTGCTGCTGCGCGGGTCCATGCCCAGGTAGTTGAGGATCGCCGGGAAGGCTTCGTCGGGCGAGTCGAGAAACGCCACGCCGCATTCGTGCAGCTTCTTCAGGTTTTCGGGCTCGAACAGCACCGCCCAGGAATCGATGTGGTCGATGCCCAGCACTTGCTTGACCTTGTCGACGTTGTAGCCGATGCCGTTGGTGCCCCACAGGTACGGCACCGAGTGCGCGTTGCCCGGGTCGTTTTTCTCCAGCAGCGCCAGCAGCTTGGGGTCCAGGTTCGAGTAGTTGGGCAACTGCGTGCGGTCCAGCTTCATGAACGCGCCGGCCTTTACCTGGCGCGCCAGGAAGTGGTTGGACGGCACCACCACGTCGTAGCCGGTGCGGCCGGCGAGCAACTTGCCCTCCAGGGTTTCGTTGGAGTCGAACACGTCATAGATCACCTTGATCCCGGTCTTGGCCTGAAAGTCGGCCAGCGTGGTTTCACCGATGTAATCGGTCCAGTTGTACACACTGACCGTCTGGGCCGCGTGCCCGGCACTGCTGAACAATGCCGCCAAGGCCAGCGGAAGAAGCTTTTTGACAAGACGCATATCGACACCCCTGTGGTTTTTGAATGTGTGGGCTCAGACGCTCAGCAGCAGGAACTCACGTTCCCAGGAGCTGATCACACGCTTGAAGTTCTCGTGCTCGGCGCGCTTGACCGCGACGTAGCCGCGCACAAACTTATCGCCCAGGTACTGCTTGACCGTGTCGCAGGCCTCCATGCGCGCCAGGGCGTCTTCGATGGTGATGGGCAGGCGCAGGTTGCGCCGCTCATAGGCGCGGCCCTGCACCGGGGCGCTGGGCTCGACCTGCTCGATCATGCCCAGGTAGCCGCACAGCAAACTGGCGGCGATGGCCAGGTACGGGTTGGCATCGGCGCCGGGCAAGCGGTTTTCCACGCGCATGGCGTCAGGGCTGGAGGTGGGTACACGCAGGCCGACCGTGCGGTTCTCTTCGCCCCACTCCACATTGACCGGGGCCGAGGTGTCCGGCAGGAAGCGGCGGAACGAATTCACGTTGGGCGCAAACATGGGCAGCAGCAGCGGGATGTATTTTTGCAGGCCACCGATGTGGTGCAAAAACAGCGGGCTCATTTGGCCGTGTTCATCCACGAACACCGGTTTGCCGGTGGCGAGGTCGACCACGCTCTGGTGCAGGTGCATCGCGCTGCCCGGTTCGTCGGCCACCGGCTTGGCCATAAAGGTGGCGGCCACGTTGTGCTTGAGCGCCGCCTCGCGCAGGGTGCGTTTGAACACGGTGATCTGGTCGGCCAGGTCCAGCGCGTCGCCGTGACGGAAGTTGATTTCCATCTGCGCCGGGCCGTCCTCGTGGATCAACGTGTCGAGGTCCAGCTTCTGTTCCTCGCACCAGTCGTAGACGTCTTCAAACAGCGGGTCGAACTCGTTGGCGGCGTCGATGGAAAACGACTGGCGCCCGCTCTCGGCGCGGCCCGAACGCCCCAGTGGCGTTTTGAGCGGCAGGTCCGGGTCTTCGCAGCGCTGGGTCAGGTAGAACTCCATCTCGGGCGCCACAATCGGCTGCCAGCCCTTGTCGGTGTACAGCTGCAAGACTTTCTTGAGCACGTTGCGCGGCGACAGCTCCACCGGGTTGCCCTGCTTGTCGAAGGTGTCGTGGATCACAATGGCGGTGGGCTCGATGGCCCAGGGCACCACGTAGGTGGCGTGGGCCACCGGGCGGCAGATCATGTCGATGTCGGCCGGGTCCAGCAGGTCGTAGTAGATGTCGTCGTCGACGAAGTCCCCGGTTACCGTTTGCAACAACACACTTTCCGGCAGGCGCATGCCTCGCTCATGCAGGAACTTGTTGGTGGGTGCGATTTTGCCGCGTGCGATGCCAGTCAAGTCACTGATCACGCATTCGACTTCGGTAATCTTGTGTTCTTTCAGCCAGGCGGACAGCTGATCGAAGGGGGCGTTCATAAGGACCTCGTCATGGGTTGAGTGATGCACCGGCAGGCTTCCCCTGCCGCGCATTGAGGTCTATCTTGGGCGAGCCGCACACCGGCATCTATCCACTTTGCACGCTGCACAACGCACCAATAGAGTGCACCCGGATCCCCCATGACACAGTCAACCGCTTTGCGCGTACAGGCCTTTACCACCGGTGACGTGGCCGCCCAATGCAATGCGACACCCGGGTGGGTGCAGCAGTACCAACAGATGTCCCCGGGGCATTTTGCCGGGCAGATCCGCTACCTCGACCTGCAAGGGGTGCAGGTGTACGAGGAGCAGATGAACACCCGGGTCGAGCAGAACTTCAATGCCCCCGCCGGTGCCCTGGCGTTCTGTTTCGACGGCAGCGACAACGCGCTTTACTTGCTCAATGGCGAAAGCCGCAACACCTGGATCACCCCGGAAAACTACCGCGAAGTGGCCGTGGTGTTCGGGCCGCAATTCGTGCAGCGCAACGCCCTTGAGGTGGCAGCGCTGGAAGGGTTGTTCATGGCGCCGCTGACCTGCCAGCAGAACCTGCTGTTCACGCGCTGGCTGAGCAGCACCTTGACGCGCCTGTCGGCGGTGATCGACCCCGCCACCCGTGACGCCCTCACCCAGCAATTGCTGGACGACTGCCTGTTCGTGCTCGATAACGCGTGCGTGTGCCTGGACCTCAGCTCGCTCAAGCGCCGCACCGAGGCGCGCACGCTGATGGCGCGCATCGGCGAATGGGCGGCGGACGCGCCCGACGCCACCGTCAACCTGCTGGAGCTGGCCCGCATCGCCGGGGTGCCGCTGCGCCAGTTGCAGCAAGGCTTCAAGACCTACACCGGGATGAGCCCGGCGCAGTGGTTGCGCCTGCGGCGCCTGAACGGCGCCCGGCGCGAGTTGCTGCGTGCAGAAGGGGCGACGGTGGCCGAGGTGGCGATGAATTGGTCGTTCTGGCACCTGGGACGGTTCTCCAACAGTTATCGGGCGTTGTTCAAAGAGCTGCCGAGCGAGACGCTGAAGCACCCCACCCTGCCCCGCTGAACCACACGCCCTGTACGGCGCGCGGGCCCAAAAATCCGCCGAGTAGCCTTTCGATCCCGGCCAAGTGCGGGCACAATGCGTGTCCTTTTTTGGCAGGCATCGCCGGAGGCTCTGAACAATGATCAAAACCCCGTATTACCTCATCGACAAACAGAAGCTTCTGGTCAACATGCAGAAGATCGCCTACGTGCGCGAACAGTCCGGCGCCAAGGCGCTGCTGGCCCTCAAGTGCTTCGCCACCTGGTCGGTGTTCGACCTGATGCAGCAATACATGGACGGCACCACCTCGTCCTCGCTGTACGAGCTCAAGCTGGGCCGCCAGAAGTTCGACGGTGAAGCGCACGCCTATAGCGTGGCGTGGGCCGACGATGAAATCGAAGAGATGCTGGATAACTGCGACAAGATCATTTTCAACTCCATCAGCCAGCTGCAACGCTTCGCCGAGCGCAGCGAAGGCAAGACCCGCGGCCTGCGCGTCAACCCGCAAGTGAGCAGCTCCGACTACCTGCTGGCCGACCCCGCCCGCCCGTTCAGTCGCCTGGGCGAGTGGGACCCGGTGAAGATCGAAGGCGTGATCGAGCAGATCTCGGGTTTCATGTTCCACAACAACTGCGAGAACGGTGACTTCAACCTGTTCGACCAGATGCTCACCACCATCGAAGAACGCTTTGGCGCACTGCTGCACAAGGTCAGCTGGGTGAGCCTGGGCGGCGGTATTCACTTTACCGGCGAAGACTATGCGGTGGATGCGTTCTGCGCGCGCCTTAAAGCCTTCTCGCAAAAATACGGCGTGCAGGTGTACCTGGAGCCGGGCGAAGCGGCGATCACTAACAGCGCAAGTCTTGAAGTGACCGTGCTCGACACCCTCTACAACGGCAAGCACCTGGCCGTGGTGGACAGCTCCATCGAAGCCCACTTGCTGGACCTGCTCATTTACCGCCTCAACGCCAAGCTGGCGCCGAGCAGCGGCGAACACACCTACATGGTGTGCGGCAAGTCGTGCCTGGCCGGGGACATCTTCGGCGAATATCAATTTGATCGTCCGCTGACCATCGGCGATCGGCTGTCGTTCATCGACACCGCAGGCTACACCATGGTCAAGAAAAACTGGTTCAACGGCCTGAAAATGCCGTCCATCGTAGTGAAACAACTCGACGGTACAGTCGAGATGGTTCGTGAGTTCGGTTACGAAGACTACCTGTCCAGCCTGTCCTGAGGCCGGCCAGATAAAGGAGAGATAAAGCAATTGAAAAAGAACGTTCTTATCATTGGTGCAGGAGGTGTCGCCAAGGTGGTGGCCCACAAGTGCGCGCAGCACAACGACGAACTCGGTCGTATTGCTATCGCGTCGCGCAACATCTCCAAATGCCAGGCCATCATCGACAGCGTCAAGGCCAAGGGTGCCTTCAAGGTTCCCGCCCAGATCCAGGCCTTTGCGCTGAACGCTTTGGACGTGGAAGCGACCAAGGCACTGATCCGCGAAACTCAATCGCAGATCGTGATCAACGTAGGTTCTGCGTTCCTCAACATGTCGGTGCTACGCGCCTGCATCGACACGGGCGTTGCGTACCTGGACACGGCGATCCACGAAGAGCCGGGCAAGGTCTGCGAGACGCCGCCGTGGTACGGCAACTACGAGTGGAACCACCTGCAAGAGTGCAAAGAGAAGAACATCACCGCGATCCTCGGGGTGGGCTTCGACCCGGGTGTGGTCAACGCCTATGCGGCGCTGGCGGCACAACAGCATTTTGACCGCATTGACTCGATCGATATCCTGGACGTCAATGCGGGCTCCCATGGCAAATATTTCGCCACTAACTTCGACCCGGAAATCAACTTCCGCGAATTTACCGGGCAGGTGTGGAGCTGGCAGAACAGCCAGTGGACCCCCAACACCATGTTTGAAGTCAAACGCACCGACGACCTGCCGGTGGTTGGCTCGCAAAACCTGTACCTGACCGGCCACGATGAAGTGCACTCGCTGTCGAAAAACCTCGACGTGCCCAACGTGCGGTTCTGGATGAGCTTTGGCGAGCACTACATCAACGTGTTCACCGTGCTGAACAAGCTCGGCCTGTTGTCCGAGAAACCTGTGACCACCGCCGAAGGCCTGGAAGTGGTCCCGCTCAAAGTGGTCAAGGCCGTGCTGCCGGACCCTTCTTCGCTGGCCCCGGGCTATACCGGCAAGACCTGCATTGGCGACCTGGTCAAAGGCACCAAGGACGGGCAGCCGCGTGAAGTGTTCATCTACAACGTGGCCGACCATGAAGAAGCCTTCGCAGAAACCGACAGCCAGGGCATCTCCTACACCGCAGGCGTTCCACCGGTAGCCGCAGCGCTGCTGGTGGCGCGCGGCGAGTGGGACGTGTCGCGCATGGTCAACGTCGAAGAGTTGCCGGCCGAGCCGTTCCTCAAGGCGCTGGACGTGATGGGCCTGCCCACGCGCATCAAGGATGAGCACGGCGACCGTGCCTGGGACGCTATCGCCTGATAGCCTCCCGACAGATCACGCCTGCAGCGGCGTGATCTGTCAAACCCAAGGCCTGCACGCTCTAACGTGGACAGGCCGCCTCTCCACCGCACACCCCTCTTGAATCATTCCAGGTTGCGAGCCGAGTTGCTCAAGGCGCGGGCGCATTGCAGCAACGCAGGCGCCAGTTGGCGTTCGGCGTCTGCCTGGCTCCAGCGGCTGGTGGGCGCCACCACATGCACGGCCGCCACCGGGCGACCGTTGGCACCCAACACGGGCGCGCCGATGGTCATGTCCCCCAGGAACAGCTCCTGGGTGTTAACCGCATACCCCTGCGCCCTCACCTGCTGCAACGATTCCACAATGCGTTCGACCTCGGTCAGCGTGTGGCTGGTGTGCGCCACCCGCTGGCTGTTTTCGATCAACACCAACGCTTCCTCCGCCGGCAATGCACTCAAGTAAGCCCGCCCGGACGCCGTGCAGTACATCGGCACCCGCGAACCAATCGGCATGTGCACCGGCACGAACCCCGCGCTCACAAACCGTGCGATGTAGGTCATGTCATACCCGGCAGGCTCGGTGAGGCACGACGTCTCGCCGGTCAACCGGGTGAGTTCGGAGAGGAACGGGTTGGCCACCTCGATCAGCGAATGCGCGTCCAGGTAACTGAACCCCAACTCCAGCACCCGGGGGGTGAGTTGGTAATGCCGTGTGCGCGAGTGTTTCCGAACGTAACCCAGGCTCTCGAGGGTAAACACCATGCGCTGGGCCGAGCTTTTGGTCATGCCCGCAGCCTCGGCCACCTCGGCAAGGCTCATGCTACGGCGCTGGGCGCTGAATGCCTTGAGCACCGACAGGCCTTTTTCCAGGGATTGGTTGTGCAAGCTGTTGCGTTCTTCAGACATGGCGAACTCGTGGGCAGGTCGATCAGGCGTGGCGATATTTCTACCTGAAAACGCAAAAACACACCATTAAAAATCGCATATCGATACGAATGGTTCATTTTTTCGGTTTTATACGTCGATATACGATTTTTATAAATCGAAATGGCCTGGAACTTGCGGTTTTGTTTCCAGCCGCTTGCGGTGCTGACTATCCGTTTTCCTTCTGGAGTAACCCGATGAACAGTCTTTCGCCCTTGTTTCGCCGCTTTGCGTTTGCCCTGTGCGCCACGCTGTGTGCCACCGGCGCGCACGCTGGCAGTGCGACCTCGTACAAAGTCGGTGCAACCGCCAGCGGTTCGCCCTTTACCTTCCTGGACATCAAAAGCAACAGCATCCAGGGCGTGATGGTGGACGTGGCACAGGCGGTGGGCCAGGCCGGCGGGTTTACCAGTGAGATCGAGCAGACCAACTTTGCCGCCCTCATCCCCTCGCTCACCTCGGGCAAATTGGACTTCATCGCCGCCGGCATGCTCAAAACCCCCGAGCGCGCCCAGGTGGTGGACTTCAGCAACCCGGTGTACGCCTATGGCGAGGGCTTGATCATCAACGCCGACGACAACGCCGCTTACCCCGACCTGACGCCGCTCAAGGACCAAGTGATCGGCGTGCAGGCCGGCACCGTGTTTTACGACAAGCTCAAGCAAATGGGCACCTTCAAGGAGATCCGCACCTACGACTCCATCGGCGAAATGGTCCGCGACCTGTCCCTGGGCCGCATCAAGGCCGCTGTGGGCGACCAGCCGGTGGTGGCCTACCAGATCCGCCAGAAGCTGTTCAAAGGCGTGAAACTGGCCGCCGACTACAAGCCGTTCAACGTCGGCGAAGTGTGCCTGGTGGTGCGCAAAGGCGACGCCCAGACCCTCGACCGCCTGAACCAGGCCATCGCCAGCATCAAGGCTGACGGCACCCTGGCCAGCATCCTCAAGAAGTGGGGCCTCGACGCCCAGGTGACGCCATGAACGTTGGAGAGTTCCTGCAAAACGCCCAGGACTTCTTGCCGATTCTGCTGCAGGGCGCCTGGGTGACGGTGCAGATCACCGTGCTGTCGTTTTTGCTCAGCAGCGCGATTGGCCTGGTGCTGGCGCTGCTCAAGCTGTCGCCGATCAAGGCGCTGTCGTGGGCGGCAAGTACCGTGATCAACGTGATTCGCGGCCTGCCGATCATTGTGCAGCTGTTCTACATCTACTTTGTATTGCCGGACATGGGCGTGCACCTCAGCGCGTTCCAGGCCGGGGTGATCGGCATGGGCATCGCCTATTCGGCCTACCAGGCCGAGAACTTTCGCACCGGCATCATCGCGGTCGAACAAGGCCAGCGCGAAGCTGCCGAGGCGCTGGGCATGCGTTCGGTGCTGATGATGCGCCGGGTGATCCTGCCGCAAGCGTTTCGCATCGCCCTGCCGCCCTATGGCAACACGCTGGTGATGATGCTCAAGGACTCGTCGCTGGTGTCGACCATTACCGTGGCCGAGATGACCCGCCAGGGCCAGTTGATCGCCTCCTCGACCTTTCAAAACATGACCGTCTACACCCTGGTCGCCCTGCTCTACCTGGTGATGAGCCTGCCGCTGGTGTATGGCCTGCGCCGCATGGAACTGCGCCTTGGCCGGAGAAAAAAAGCATGATCGAAATTCGTCAGTTGCAAAAACACTACGGCACCCACCGTGTGCTGCACGGCGTGGACCTGGACGTGGCCAAGGGCGAAGTGGTGTGCCTGATCGGGCC
This sequence comes from Pseudomonas sp. SDO5215_S409, assembly GCF_054071325.1. Lineage (NCBI taxonomy): Bacteria > Pseudomonadati > Pseudomonadota > Gammaproteobacteria > Pseudomonadales > Pseudomonadaceae > Pseudomonas > Pseudomonas sp. SDO5215_S409. The sequence continues at coordinate 132,958 of NZ_JBSVWN010000003.1, forward strand.
GTCCGGCTCGGGCAAATCCACCCTGCTGCGCTGCATCAACGCGCTGGAGGCCTACGACGGCGGCGCCATCCGCGTGTTTGGCGAAACCGTGCAGCGGGGCAGCCACACCGTGCATGCGTTGCGCAGCCGCATGGGCATGGTGTTCCAGCGCTTCAACCTGTTCCCGCACCGCACGGTGCTGGAAAACGTGATGGAGGGGCCGGTGTACGTCAAAGGCGAGCCGGTCGGCAAAGTCCGTGCAGAAGCCTTGGTGCTGCTGGAAAAAGTCGGTTTGTCGGCCAAGGCCCAGGCCTACCCCGAACAGCTTTCGGGCGGGCAGCAGCAACGCGTGGCCATCGCCCGCGCCCTGGCGATGAAACCCGAGGCGATGCTGTTCGACGAGCCCACCTCGGCCCTTGACCCGGAGCTGGTGGGCGATGTGCTGGCGGTGATGCGCACCCTCGCCGACGAGGGCATGACCATGATTGTGGTCACCCACGAAATGGGCTTTGCCCGGGAAGTGGCCGACCGCGTGTGCTTCCTGCACGGTGGCTACATTGTCGAGAGCGGCGCCGCCGAGCAGGTGCTGGGCAACCCGCAACAACCGCGCACCCAGGACTTTTTGCGCCGCGTGCTGCACCCCACCGGAGGCCGCTCATGACCTCACTGTGGGCGGCAACCGCGCCGCCAGCGGTGCCGACACCGGCACTGGGCGAATCGCTGAAGGTGGATGTGGCGATCGTGGGCGCGGGGTACACCGGCTTGTCGACCGCGCTGCACCTGGCCGAGCGCGGCGTCAGCGTGTGTGTGCTGGAAGCCAACGAGCCGGGCTGGGGTGCATCGGGGCGCAACGGTGGGCAGGTCAACCCGACGCTCAAGTATGACCCCGAGCAACTGGTACAGATGTACGGCAGCGAGCGCGCCGAACCGTTGATCTCGACGGTGTCGGGCTCGGCCGACCTGGTGTTCGACCTCATCGACCGGCACGGCATCGACTGCGCCCCGGTCCGCCAGGGCTGGATGCAGGTGTCTTACACCGACAAAGGCGTGACCGGCCTGCACACCCGGGCAGAACAATGGGCCCGGCGTGGGGTGCCGGTGCAGCGGCTGGACGCCAGCGCCGTGGCCTCGCGCCTGGGCAGCCAGGCGTTTGCCGGTGGCTGGCTCGACGGCCGCGCCGGGGCGATTCAGCCATTGGCGTATGCCCGTGGGCTGGTGCGGGCGGCGTTGGCGGCAGGTGTGCGCATCCATGGGCAGAGCGCGGTGACCGGCTTGCAACGCCAGGGTTCGGGTTGGCACTTGCAGACCGCAGGCGGTGCGCACGTGATGGCAGGCCAGGTGGTACTGGCCACCAACGGCTACAGCAGCAACTTGTGGCCGGGCATGGCGCAGAGCATTTTGGCGGCCAACAGTTTTATCGTCGCCACCCGGCCACTGCGCGGGGCGGCCGCAGACAGCATCTTGCCGGGACAGCAAACCGTGTCCACCGCGCAGCGGCTGCTGCTGTACTTTCGCAAAGACGCCCACGGGCGCTTATTGATGGGCGGGCGCGGGCTGTTCAACGACCCCACCGGCCCCTCGGACTTCGCCCACCTGGAACGCTCGCTGGCGTTGCTGTTTCCGCAATTGGGGCCACTGGAATTCGAATACCGTTGGGCCGGACGCATCGCGATCACGCGGGACTTCATGCCCCACGTACACGAACCCGCACCGGGGCTCACCTTGGCGCTGGGCTGCAACGGACGCGGGATTGCGCTGTGCACCAGCCTGGGCCAGCAATTGGCCGGGCGGCTGTGTGACCGCCAGGCCGCGTTTGCCTACCCGGTAACGCCGTTGCAGCGCTTGCCGTTGCATGGGTTGCAACGCTTCTACATCGGCGCGGGCGTGGCGTGGTACAGCCTGTTGGATCGGCTTAATGTGAGTTGACGAAGGTTGGCCGACCCGGTCAATCATGTGCTGGAAAGTATGCAGAAACGGCCATAACGTGCTGCAACCCTCTGGGTCGGCCCCTTTACAGGGACCGACCCAGCACCTCAAAACACCGACCACCCGATCCGTTCACTCAACAATTCCAACGCCTTCATCCCCGCCAGCGAGTTCCCTGCTGCGTTGAGCTCCGGTGACCACACGCACACGGTGAACTGCCCGGGCACCACCGCGACGATCCCGCCGCCCACCCCGCTTTTGCCGGGCAACCCCACGCGGTAGGCAAAGTTGCCCGCTTCGTCGTACAGCCCGCTGGTGGCCATGATCGAGTTGACTTGTTTGGTTTGCCGCGCGGTCAGGATGCGTTCGCCGCTGTGGCTGCACAGGCCTTCGTTGGCCAGAAAGCTGAACGCCTTGGCCAGGTCCAGGCAGCTCATTTGCAGCGCGCAGTAGTTGAAGTAGCTGTGCAGCACCGCGTCCACGTCGTTGTGGAAGTTGCCAAAGGACTTCATCAGGTAGGCCATGGCCGCGTTGCGGGCGCCGTGCTGGGCTTCGGATTCGGCGACCACGCTGTTGACCAGCACCTGCGGGTTGCCCGACAGGCGCCGCACGAAGTCGCGCATGGACAAGGTGGGCACCGCGAACCGCGACTGGTTGATGTCGCAGATCACCAGCGCACCTGCGTTGATGAATGGGTTGCGCGGCCGACCGCGTTCGAATTCCAGTTGCACCATGGAGTTGAACGGCTGCCCCGAGGGCTCGTGGCCCAGGCGTTCCCAGATGGTTTCGCCGCCGTGGTCGATGGCCTGCACCAGGCTGAACACCTTGGAAATGCTCTGGATCGAGAACAGCGTGTGGGCATCACCGGCGCAGTAGCTGGCGCCGTCATTGCCATACACGGCGATACCCAGTTGTTGCGCCGGGACGTCGGCCAGCGCAGGAATGTAGTCGGCGACTTTGCCGAGGCCGATCAGGGGGCGTACTTCGTCGAGGATCGACTCCAGCAGCGCCTGCATATCTTGTGCGGTCATGGTCTTGGAGAGTGGATGAGCGGGCGCGGAGGATACCTTAATGGCGCCGTCTTCTCGATCACGATGGAATATTCCAGGGCTCTGGGACGTTATGTGTAGAGCATTGACGTACCTGACCTCTATGAGAGCCTACGAGCATGAGTGAAATAGCCACTGGATTTGTGAACGCCGCAGCCAACCGCGACGAGCACCTGAAGGGCGCCAGGCTTGACGCCGGATTTTTCAATTTCATCAATGGCCAACGCACCTCACCCGGGGGGCGTTTGCAGGTCGTCAACCCGGCCACCACACAAGTACTGGCCCAGGTGCCCGACGCAGGCGAGGACGTGCTGGACCAGGCCGTGCAGGCCGCCCGTGCGGCCTTCCCTGCCTGGGCGGCCACACCGTGGGCCGAACGGCGTGCACTGCTGGAGCAGTGTGTGACACGCATCCAGGCCCATGAGCAGGAACTGATCACGCTGTTGACCGCAGAGAACGGGCGGCCGCTGTCCCACTCGGCCTGGGAAGTCGGCGCGGTCGCGCATGGCATTGGCCCGATGCTGCTGAGCCTGGAGCTGGCGCAGGAACACATTGCCTCGCCCACCCTGGGCCAGGTGATCAAGCGCCACACGCCGCTGGGTGTGGTGTGCGCCATCAGCCCCTGGAACGTGCCGGTGATTTTGTCCTGCGTGAAGATGCTGTCGGCGTTGCTCACCGGCAACACGATCGTGCTCAAGCCTTCGCCTTTTGCGCCGCTGACCGTGTTGCGCGTGGTGGACCTGTTCATCGACCTGCTGCCACCGGGCGTGTTGAACGTGATCACCGGCGGTGATGCCCTGGGCCCGTTGATGACTGCGCACCCGGGGTTCGACAAGGTGACCTTTACCGGCTCCACCCAGACCGGCAAGCGCGTGATGAGCGCCGTGGCCCCCACCCTCAAGCGCATCACCCTGGAACTGGGCGGCAACGACCCGGCCATCATACTGCCCGATGCCGACCCGCACGCCATCGCCGAAAAACTGTTCTGGAGCATGTTCAAGCTCAATGGGCACGCCTGTATCTGCCTCAAGCGCCTGTACGTGCACGCTTCCATTTACCCGGCCGTCACCGAGGCGCTGGTGGCGTACGCCGCGCAGGTCAAGACCGGCGACGGCTTTGCCGCAGACTCGGACCTGGGCCCCGTGCAGAACGAAATGCAGTTCGAGCGGATCCTGGAAACCTGGGCCGCCATCCAGGCCAGCGGCGCCCCGCTGCTTTACCAGGGGCAGGCGCCCGAGCAGGGTTACTTCTTCCCTGTGACCTTGCTGGATAACCCGGCGGACGATGCGACGTATGTCAGCAAAGAGGTGTTCGGCCCGATCCGCTCGGTGATGAAATACACCGACCTGGACGATGCCATTCGGCGTGCCAACGACACCCCCTATGGGCTCGGCGCCTCGGTGTGGGGCAAAGACGCCGAGCAACTGGCCGCGGTGGCCAACCAACTCAACGCGGGCACGGTGTGGGTCAACCAACACGCCAACCTGAGTGTGGACATCCCGTTTGGCGGGCATAAAGAGTCAGGCTTTGGCGTGGAGTTCGGCGTCGAAGGCTTGAAGTCCTACTGCAACGTGCAAGTCATCGCCACCCAATAAAGCCCCCCACCTGGCCAGCCATCAGCCCACGCGCTGATGGCGCCTGCCAACTCGCCGGACCATCGGTGATACCCTACGCCCCCCCTTTTGCTGTCGAGATACTCCTCAGATGAAACGCGTGCTCGCTGTTTGTGCCCTGCTGTTGCTGGGCGCCTGCTCCTCACCGTCCAGCAACGCCCCCACCCAAGCCCCTGCCCAGGACGCCAGCGCGTCAGCCTGCCTGGCTGGCGGCGGCACGATGACCCAAGTGGGCAAGTTGCAAACCTGGAAATGCATCACACCTTATAAGGATGCCGGTAAAGCCTGCACCGACTCGAGCCAGTGCGAGGGCGAATGCAGAACCAGCGTCAACACCCAGCCCGGCAAGGGCCCTGTGACCGGGGCGTGCCAGGCCGACAACGGCCACTTCGGCTGCTCGGCAACGGTCGAAAAAGGCAAGCTGGGCCGCGCCCTGTGCGTTGACTGACACCTGGCGGCAGCCCTCGCGGGGGCTGCACCGCGCGCGCGGGCGTTAGAAATACGTGACGTCCGACACCTCGGTGTCCAGCACATCCCGGGCCAATGCCAGGGCGCGCTCGCGGGACTCCACCAGCAACAACGGGTAGCCCCACGCGTTGCCAAACGCCATGGCGAACGTCTTGAGCGCCAGGCGCTTGGCCGCGCTGGGCTCCACCTGAATCAGGCCTTTGACAAAGCTGCTCAGCGCCGGCCTGTTGTGCTTCATCCAGATCGACGCCTGCTTGCGCGCTTCATGCGCGTGCGCGTGGGCGCTTTCGTCCGCGCCTTTTTCGTGCAGCAGAACAAAAGGCTGTTCACGGCGCAGCAGCGCTTCGAAGTGCGAAAAACCACTCTCTTCATATTGGCCGGTGGGCGCATCGATCTCGATGGTGACCACGGGGAACGTTGAACTGTCGAGTCTCATGACAGGGCTCCTTTAAATGAGAACAGTTCCCACTATAATAGGCGAGCCGCTAGACGGCATTGCACAGAATAGCCAGAATATTTCGCAATCCAGCCAACCTGCGATCCCCCCCATGACTCAACACCGTCTTGACCAGCACGACCCCGCCAGGGCCCGTTATGCCGAAGCGCTCCCCCGTCCCGTCGTGGCCGTGGGGGCGTCGAGTGCGTCTGAGCGCTGGGAGCACGCGCCGCACCATCACCGCCGGGGCCAATTGTTGTACACCTTGCGCGGGGTGATTCACTGCGTGATCGAAGCGGGCATCTGGATCGTGCCGCCCCAGTGCGCCTTGTGGATTCCCGGCGGCCTGTCCCATGCGGCCCGTGGTGCCGGGGAAGCGCAAGTCTATTGCCTGCTGATCGAACCCGACGCCGCCCGTGCCCTGCCCCAGGGGTGCTGCACGCTGACCGTGTCACCGTTGCTGCATGAACTGATCAGCAAGACCGTCAGTTTCGAGCCGCTGTACGAAGTCGACGGGCCCCAGGGCCGGTTGGTGGCAACCATGCTGGATGAGCTGGCGCAGGCCCCACCCGAGGCGCTGCACTTGCCCATGCCCCGGGATGCGCGGCTCAATCGCCTGGCCAACAGCCTGCTGGCCAACCCGGGCGACAAGGCCACGCTGGGCGAATGGGCGCTGCGTATCGGCATGAGCGAACGCAGCATGACCCGCCTGTTGTTGGAGGAGATCGGCTTGAGCTTTGGCCGCTGGCGCCGGCAGTTGCACGTGATCTTGTCCCTGCAACGCCTGGCCCGCGGTGAAAGCGTGCAAACGGTGGCCCTGGACCTGGGTTATGAGAACGCCAGCGGCTTTATCACCATGTTCCGCAAAGCCGTGGGCAAACCGCCCGCGCGCTACTTGGCAGACCGCGCTGGGATACCCCCTAGCACACCCTCGGCTATTGCATTACCTGACTGTTATAAATAGTCGCGGACAACCGCTTTTAAAGCGTGATCGCAAGCGGCTTAAATCACTAAAAGCCAAACAAATCAAGTCGATCTAAATTCCATAACGCGCACTAAAAATTTGCACTAGCATTGGAGTACGCCCGTCCAAAAAAGCGCACACAATATCTTCTGGCACACTCATTTTCTCTCTGCAAATAATGGGTTGAATGTTAAAATTTGTCACATTTTGGCATATTCAATTCGATTAACATCTAAACGCCTGCAGCGATTGAATTGACGGCTTTGCACGCCGGAAAAGGGAGCAACGTGATGCATTTTTCCAACGTCCTCGCTATTGCACGGACTCAATCGAAATCTGAGGACTTTAGGGAGCTTATAGTTCGGACTGTTCCGAACACTCTAAAAGTCGACACTCGGTCCTATGGGCAACTAATTGGCCACTATGACGACAATAGACATTACCGTGCCATCATTATAGAAATCGACACGCCTTCAGCCAGCCACCAAACGCTGGACATCATAAAAAAAACCCGAGTCGAAAACCCTGGCGGTACCATCTTTGTGATTGTGACGTTTGCCACTACATCGAGCAAAACCAAGTACTACCTGGCAGGTGCCGATTACTGCTTACAGGTGGTAGAACGTGCGCCCGAAAAAAAGCTCATGCTCTTTGCCGCGTTTCTCAGTGAATCATACTGGCTAAATAATGCTGATTTGCTACTAGATCAAGACCGCATGTGTATTTATGGCGGCGGCAAAAAACTGGAAGTGTCGTTTGTCGAAATGAAAGTGTTGGAAGCCCTGGTGAATAATCGCATGCTCAGCCATGACGAAATTGCCAGCGTGATGGGGCTTAATACACGCTTCTATGATTCCAGGGCGTTGGAGAAATCCATCAGCCGGTTGCGCAGTAAAATAAAGTCACATTACGGTAGCAATATCATTCAGAACATACGCGGCTATGGCTACAAACTCAGCAAAGGCCTGGTGTGCACCCATGATCTTCCCCCCGTCCGGGAGCGGTCGAACTATGAATAGCCAACAGGTATTGCCACCGGAGTTCGTTGATTTCACGTTCTCCCGACAAGCCATACTGGGGCGAAACGGTACGTTGTGGGGCAGTGAACTCCAAGTGTATGCCAGCCCCGCTTTCGACGGTGCACGGCACGACATTCACTCTTTTTACTTCGAGCAACTTAAATACGCTTACAGCGAAGCGTTGCGCCGCGTTGAACCCACGGCCTTTACCAAAGAAGCCAAACGTTTGCACGTGGAGAAGCAACCGGTGTTGTATAAATTCTTCCGAATCGAGCCGTCCTTATTAATGAATGAGGACATCGTCAAAGAAATTATCGCCACCTCCCACACGCTGAAAAAGCACCAGCAACAACTGATTATCAGCGTGGAAAACTCGCTGGCGGCCCTCCCCGATCCGGCAGAGCGTCGGCGCATGATCCACCAACTGTATCGGCTCAAAGATCGCAGCAGCCTCAAGCTTGCCTACAGCAATTACACCTTTACGACCAAGCCCGCCGACCTGTTGAGCGACCTGGGCTTGTATGACTACATAAAAATGCCGTTTCCAGACGCGGCCCTCAGGCTGAGCCTGAACACGCGCTCAGGCCTGTTCGACCTGCTGTATGACCGCATGCTGGGGCTGATGAGCGCCAGCAAAGTGTCGTTCGTCGCCGACAACGTCGAGCACGCCGACAGTGCACTGCTGGCCAGGCGCCTGCCGTTTGACTACTTTCAGGGCCGCTACTTTTCCCCTGCCGACAGTTTATGAACCCCGTACTTCCCTCCACTCGGTGAATGCCATGAGCTCTCTAAAGAAACACACGTTTACTTCCAACCCGCCCTCTATCGCTTTGCATGATTTCACGCCCAATGTGGCATTTTTGCATTACGACATCGACAGCGCACCACGCATCGAAACACCCGAAAAGAAGTTGGAACCTTCCACCGCCAGTTATGCCGTTAATCACGAGCAAAAAAACTTCAACCTGTGGCTCAGCAACTACGTCGCGGCCAAAAAACTCTACGAAGCCAATGAGCGTGTCACCCGCCAACTTCATGTGGCGCGCAAGCACTCGAACATCACCGCGTTGAATCCAGACACCCCTGGGCTGGAAGTTAATCATACGGCGCACCCGGGCAATATCGGCCCTGAAGTACTGGCACAAGAGTTCTGGTTGTTGACCCAGCAAGACAGGACACTGGTAAAAGGCGGACTGCGGATTGCCTTGACAGCGATGGAATCGGCGATCATTAAAAAGATGCTGCACCACGAAGAACGCGTGGTGAGTAAAGACGAACTGATCCGTGATATCGGACGTGAACCCGAGCGTTACCGTGGCCTGGAAATGTGCCTCAGCCGACTGCAGGATAAGTTCCGGCGCAACAACGACGGCGAACGTCTGTTTCGCGCGGTGAGAAACCGTGGCTATTGCCTGACACAAAAAATAAAGAAGCCCCTAGAGCATTCATCCACCCGTCGTTAAAACAATAATAATTAAACACTTTATTTACACCCTGCCTATTAGAAACCTTTTTCTACCTGCCTTTTTATAACACCGCGCCTTCGTTATAAGTCGTCAGCTATTGCTCCCTGCTGTTCATTACTATCAATGCGTACGCACGCGCGTACGCCAGCCACTTAGATAGTCATTCAAACCACGCCTCGCTTTAACCTGCCAGCACGTGAGTGGACACCACAGGGAGCAGAAGTATGCTTAACAACACGAGAATGTATCGAAACCTGACCCCCAAAGGCTTAACCTTTTGGGGACAGTGGGCAATCGCCTTGAGCCTGGTGGTGGTAGTTCTGTTTTCGCTGGTACTTTTCAAGACCGGACAACTGGAGCCCTACTACCGGATATTGGCATCTTTTACAATACTGGCCTCAATACCGGCCTATATGTTATGTGACGTGTATAGCAAAAAAGATGATTTTTGGGTGGGGCTCGGACGCTTGTTCATGGGGTGGTTATTAACCTTGGGCATCGTGTTTGTGGCGGGAGTGGTCTGTAATGTCAACTCGCTATTCCCCTTGGAAATCCTGTTACTGTGGGCCGCGGTCAGTTACCCGATACTAGCACTCTGCTACATCCCCATTCATAGCCTCTCCAGGCACTACCATCGGCAACTTCACGAGCGCCAGAAATCGCTGATTATTGGCACCGGGAAAGTGGCCATCGACTTGGCCAACACACTCTCCAAACAAAAACGCTCGCCGTTAGTCGGTCTTGTCGGCCCACACACCGCCGCCGCCCAAGGCAGCCCCCACACCCAGGTACTCGGCGACCTGCCCGATCTGGTGCAGTTGATCCGCCAACATGGCATTCGCCGCCTGTACATCACCCACTCCCTGCAGGAAGCCACCCATATCGAGGCCTTGTACCTCAATGTGCTGGACATCAGCGTGGACGTGATTTGGGTGCCCGACCTTCACAACATGCTCCTGCTCAACCACAGCGTGGCCGAAGTAGACGGCTTGCCCGCCATCTTCCTCAATGAAAGCCCGCTCACCAGCCGCCCCACGGCGGCGTTCAGCAAAGCGCTGTTGGACAAGAGCCTGGCGCTGCTGGCCATCCTCCTGCTCAGCCCGTTGCTGCTGCTGTTTGCACTGCTGATCAAGCTCACCTCCCCTGGCCCTGTGATCTTCAAACAGGACCGCCATGGTTGGAACGGCGAAATCATCAAGGTCTGGAAATTTCGCTCCATGCGTGTGCACGACGACCAACACGTGCGCCAAGCCAGCCGCAACGACTCGCGCATCACCCCGGTGGGCCGCTTCATCCGCCGCACGTCCATCGATGAGCTGCCGCAGTTGTTCAACGTGCTGCAAGGGCACATGGCACTGGTCGGCCCGCGTCCGCACGCGGTGGCCCACAACGACTACTACTCGGGGAAGATTCGCGCGTACATGGCGCGGCATCGCATCAAGCCTGGCATCACTGGCCTGGCCCAGATCAACGGGTGCCGCGGCGAAACCGAGACGCTGGAAAAGATGCAGCAGCGCGTTGATATCGACCTGCGCTACATCAACAGCTGGTCGCTGTGGCTGGACCTCAAGATCCTGTTCAAGACGCCCTTCACCCTGTTGTCCAAAGACATCTACTAACCCCCTCCCCCTGCTGGCAAGGCGCTTTATGCGCCGCGCCAGCCCTCTCCCCAAGCAGGAAACACGCCACACAAGGCACAGAGCGGCGCAGGAGCGCCGTTCGTGCGTGGTGCTGGCCCAGTGAACCGCCTTCAGCAATCGATGAACTGATGAGGTGACGCCCGCATCAGGGCGCGCGCGTGCTCGCGATCACAACACACCCGGTGACGAGCCGCCGCGATGGCAATCAAGCCCGCTGGCCTTGCATTGTGGGGGGAGAAATAGACAGGACACGCCGCTTGAAAGCACCACACTCCCCTTGCGGGAGCAGGCTTGCCTTGCAGGGCTGGAACAGAACAGGCGGGGCACAACACACACCCGCCATGGGCGCGGGCTTGCCCGTGATAGCGACACCTCAGCCACCCCCTAAGTGTAACGGCTCGCGTTTGAAAATACATGGGTTCGCATTTAGCGGCATTTCTGGCTCACATTAACTGCAACCAGCCGAAGCCATCGGCTCACATTAATTGCAAATGAGCTTGCATTCGACGGTGTGGGCTCGCGTTTCATTGCGACGGGCTCACATTAATTGCAACTGAACATTCACCCGCGCAGGCTGCCTAAAAAGGCCGGAATGGCTCAACTGAGTATCCCGGATTTTCCGACGAGAACCAGCAACGCCAGGGCGACGAACAACCCGATGGAAACCCACTGCAGCACGGCCAGCTTGCGCTTGAGGCGCAAAGGGAATCTGCTTATATCATCAGCGCTGACCCCTCCGCGTTTCAGGTAGAAGCCGGAGAATGTTACGAAGCCGGAGATTCCGCCGATCAGCATCAAGCGTCCCCACGGACCGCCATTTCTAAGTGCTGCCAGTGCCACAACTGAAGGGCTGTTTTTGAGGTGCCCCAACATCTGATCCATGTAGACGTGGCCAACGCGCAGCGCGACCCCAATCCAGACGAACATGCAGACAAGCACCACGCCGCACAGGCCCCCAACAACGAGTTCGGCAGTGTTCATTTCGTCATCTCGTACAGGACTTCTCCCGTCATTTCACCGCCACTCCCTCCAAGTGCGCCGCCTGCTACAGTCGCGCCGCCGACCAACACAATGCCACAAGCCAAGGTAGCCATACCGCCAGTGGGAACACCCAGCGCCAAGCAAACCGTACCTACTACAGGGGACGTAAAGATCATCCCGGTAAATGCGCCGCCAGCGACACCTCCGGCGAAGCTTCCCGCCTCGGTGAACCGAATCTTCTTGCAAGCCTCGGTTTCACCAGCTGAGCACACGTCCTGAACCTTCATGTAGGAGGCCCCTCCGCCGATGGCCGTGCCGAACCAGCCGCCATATTTGACGACTTTGGCGGCCTTGGCCACCCCCTCTATGTGCGTTGCGTAGCCGGGGATCTGCTCAGGCGCGCCGGCTTTCGTCCACTGGTGCACTAGGCTGCGACTGGAGATCCCCAGCGCGCTCTTCAAATTCGGGTGATCAGGAAAGCCAATGCCCTTGCGAACCAGCCCGGTCAAACCGGTGTTAAGCTGCGCGAGCAGGCGCTTGCGCTCGACAAAAAACTCCGGTGAACGTAGGTGCCCATCCTTGAGGAAGGCGCGCTGATGCAGCGCTTCGATGTCACGTAGGGTGCCTTTCACGGCCTCCAGATTCCTGGCAAACATGGCCTCCCCCGCACCGATCGCGGTAGAACCCTGAGACAGGAACCCCTCAATCTCCGCGTGATGGCGCGCCATTAAAGTCGGCCTCGTCCGCGCTAAGGGGCGTGAGCGCGTCGCTGGTCTTGGCCGCCGCTTCCATCAGCCACGCCTCTTCACGGGTGCACTGAAAGTTGTTCGGGTCGCTGAGCACGATCATCGAGCCGGCTTTGACGTCACCTCGATGTGGGTTGAGCGCCTGAAACTTACTCATCACCGCCGGATCACGCATGGGGAAAAGCGTGGCCTCCAGGGCTTCGCGGGTCATGCTCTTGGGCACCACATAGAAGCCAGGCTCCTGACCTGCCACGCTGTTAAAGGGGTGAATAGAGAAAACGGGCAAAATCGTACGCTAAGCATTTGGCCTGTAAGGTTGAGCCCATAGATGTAACGACCTGCAAACGAAAACCCGCCGACCAGCAATCAGCGCAGTTTTCGACCAGCATTAATTGCGTCTATCCAGTCCCGTGAACCGGCGTTAATTGCGAATGAACCTGCATTCATCCACGCTCACCTGCATTACACCGGTGCCGACCAAGAGCAAATAATGTGGGCCCAACCGCATAGTCACTCGCAGCTAATCTGAGCCGAAAACGGCGCTGATTGCGAGCCTACCGGTTTTCGATTGCGAGCCGCTACACTTAGCTCCCGAATATCCAACGAGTGGAATACCCTCAGATGAGAAATATCCTTAATGCCTTTCGTTCATCGCAGCCTGACCCGCACCTGCAGACGCAAAATAGCAAGCCAAGCCGTACTTCCAGGACGTCTGCTACGGCCTCGTCGTCCCGCAGCGTAAATAATCCCTCAACCCGCATGGTGCAGGACTTTGCGCAACTAAGCGCCAAAAACCTTAGAGCAAACGTGTTGCTTAACAACGAAGACAACTCCATTCCAATTCACCATAAAAGCCCCTCCGCTTTGCTAAAAGCGATTGATGATAATATCTCGCAAACGGCCCAAGAGTGGGAAATGCCCAGGCATGAGGTGGAAGTGATGCTGGGGAGCAGCAAGCGCATTAGAGAGCCAGTCTGTGGTATCACCGCCAATAACGTGGCGAAGCTGTTCCTGGACACTGATAGCTTCAGCTATGCTTTTGAACGCGGGCAGACAATATCCTTACCGCAGCTTCAGCAGCAGCTCGCAAATTTACCGGCCCATAAAAATTTTATTTTGCGCGTTAATGACAGGGGGCTTGGGCACGCGTACGTCATTGATCTCCCTGCTAGCGCAAACCCAAGGCGAGATGCATTCATCTATCAGTCTGATTTAGGGGAGGGAGCAACCCGACCGTTGTATCTGAATGACTGGATGAACAAGAAAGCATCGCACCCGGTATCGCTGAATGATATCAATACGCATTTCATGAATATGTCGCAGGGTCGAATCGATCCGGAGCATATTGCTAAGCTGTTTGACATTGACGGTGACCCGAAAATGCTGCGCCCGGAGCGCCTTGATCTACGCAAGAACCACGGCTTCAACTTTCAGTTTTCAGAATACGACCCGGCGAACCTTGAAAGAAACATCACGGAGATAAAAACGCGATGCGGCTGAGTATTAGCCCAGCGTAGAGGTGAACAAGGTCCCAGGGTTCCTTTTTTGCGGTTAGCATCCGTAAAGCTCCGGGGTTATTTATTAACCTCTGCTGGCCTTTTTTCTTCGGCATCCCGCTAAAGCAGGTTTACCGAGCCCAGTGGGAGCGAGGCTACAAAAAAACGACATATGACGCGCTGAGCTAATTATCAAAACCCGTCTGACGTCGCTGCAATCAGAGTGACGGGGCGTCAGAAAATGCAGAAAGCAGCCCTACCTTGCCGCAAAGCGAGTAACCCGCCTGACGTCCATTTGAGGTATACCCAACCGATACTCTCAGGTGAGACAGTTTTCTTGTCTCAATAGGGTTGTCTTTCGATTTTGGTATGCTAGCTTTACAACGTCTAAAGCCTAACGAGACAAATCTCACCCATGGCACTTTACGGATACGCCCGAGTCTCCAGCAGCGACCAAGATTTTGTGCTGCAAGAAAAAACCTTGCGAGAAGCGGGTTGTGACGTGGTTCGTTCCGAAAAAGGAAGCGGGACAAGCCGAGTGGGTCGAACGGAGCTTCAGACGCTGCTCGATTTCCTACGCCCTGGCGATACGCTAGTGGTTACACGCATTGACCGCCTTGCACGCAGCATCAAAGATCTTCAAGACATCGTTTACACGCTGAAAGAGCGAGGAGTCAGCCTCAAAGCGACTGAGCAACCAATCGATACGCTCAGCGCGGCAGGGAAAGCCTTCCTGGACATGCTGGGCGTGTTTGCAGAGTTTGAAACCAACCTGCGACGTGAGCGCCAACTTGAGGGGATTGCTGACGCTAAAGCTCGTGGCGTTTACCGGGGCCGTAAACCGTCCATTGATCCTCTGGAGGTTCAACGCTTGCGGGCTGAAGAAAAACTAGGTGCCACGGAAATTGCGCGAAGACTGGGTGTTGGTCGTGCCTCGGTGTATCGAGTATTGGCTCAGCATGGACACCAAGCGTAATTCCATTCCTGTCGACTCGCTGTTGCAGTTGCGGCAGCGGTTGGATCTTTTTCCACGCAAAAGTCCTGAGCGTGCCAGACAGGTGCAGGCCGTTGCCGAGCTGTACGGCATGTCGTCTACCACGGTCTACCGTGCATTGCATGCCTTCAACAAGCCGCACGCGGTACATCGCGCTGACCACGGCAAACCACGCAAACTCCCAAAAGCCGAGCTAGAGCGCTATTGCGATCTGGTCGCGGCGTTGAAACTGCGCACCACCAACAAGAACAACCGCCACCTCTCTACAGCCAACGCAATCAAGCTGCTGGAGGATTTCGGTGTTGAGACGAAGCAAGGCTTAATAAAGGCCCCCAAGGGGCTGTTGACCAAGCCGACCGTCAATCGTTATTTGGATCGTTGGCACTTGGATCATGCGCACTTGACGCGGGAACCGGCTGCAGTGCGTTTCCAGGCAGAACACAGCAACGATTGCTGGCAGTTCGACATCTCTCCGTCCGATCTCAAACGCATCGACAAGCCAAACTGGATCGACCCCAGTAAGGGCGAGCCTACACTGGCGATCTTCAGTGTGGTCGATGACCGCAGTGGTACTGCTTACCAGGAATACCACTGCATCTACGGCGAGGATGCAGAAACAGCATTGCGTTTTCTGTTCAATGCCATGGCGGTAAAGGCCGACGCGGAGAATCCATTCCAAGGCCGACCAAAGATGATCTACCTCGACAATGGTCCTGTCGCTAAATCTCGCGTGTTCCAGAATGTGATGCAAGCGCTTGCGATTGAATGGCAGACGCACCTGCCTGCCGGCAAGGATGGCACGCGAACAACGGCTCGATCCAAGGGAAAGGTCGAACGTCCGTTTCGTACGGTCAAAGAGGCGCATGAGACTCTGTACCATTTTCACAAGCCGGAAACTGAGCAGCAGGCGAACGAATGGCTGTCGCACTATCTGGTGCATACCTACAATCAGCAAGGTCATCGTTCAGAGTCGCGCACCCGCATGGCGGACTGGCTTGCTATGTTGCCGGACGATGGCCTGCGTGAGATGTGCACCTGGGAGCAGTTTTGTCGCTTTGCTCGCGAGCCGGAACGGCGAAAGGTTGGCATTGATGCGCGTATCACCATCGATGGTACACAGTATGAGCTTGAGCCCGGCATGGCCGGCGACTATGTGATTTTGCTGTGGGGCCTGTTCGACGATGAGTTGTACGCCGAATATGAAGGCGAGCGCTTCGGCCCCTATTATCCGGTAGACGGTCCTATTCCGCTGCGCCGGTATCGGGCATTCAAACGAACCAAGGCAGATGAGCGGGCAGACCGCATCCGTTTGTTGGCCGATCAGCTTGGATTACCGATTGCAGCGCTATCTGGCACCGATGTGCGCTTGTCTGATGCTCCCATGTCTGCGGCGGACATTCCACGTCAGCCGTTCGACCCGCATGCACACGAATACCACTATCCGACAGTGATCGCTGCCAAGTTGGCCATCGCTGACGAATTGGCCAAACCGCTGGCCAAGCTTGTGGATGAAGACAAAGTATTCATCGATCAGGTGCTGGCCGAAACGCTTATGCGCCGTGTCGTTCTGGAGCGCGTGCGCGAATATTTCCGACATAAAAAAGGGGCTCAACATGCGGGCTGAAGTGATGCAGCATTTCGGGTTGACGGTGCCGTTCAAGCAGGCTGGTTACTATGAGACTGAACACCACAAGGATCTGATAAAGGACGTTCGCGGAGCGGTGCAGGAAGGTCGCTTGGTCGCAATTTGTGGGGTGATCGGCAGCGGCAAGACCGTACTGCTACGCCGGTTGACCAAGATGATGCAAGACGACAAAAAAGTGATCGTATCCAAATCTGTCGCCGTGGATAAGCACAACATCAAGCTAGCCACGTTGATCGAGGCTCTTTATTACGACTTGTCGTCGGAAAAGCAGGTACAGATCCCTAAGAAGATCGAGCGCCGCGACCGACAGCTTTAAGAAATGATTTTAAAGGGTAAGAAGCCCATCGTCATGTTCGTCGATGAGGCGCATGACTTGAATGGGCACACCCTCACGGGTTTGAAACGTCTGATGGAACTGGCCGAAGACGTGGATGGACTGCTGTCGGTAGTGCTTGCGGGCCACCCTAAGCTGCGTAATGACCTACGCAAGGACAACATGGAGGAAATCGGTGCCCGTACAGATGTGTTCTCGTTGGACGGCATTACCGGGGCACAACGCGAGTATATCGAGTGGTTATTACGTACCTGCACTGGAGCGGAAGACGCCTGCGAGTCAATTCTGACGGACGACGCCATCGACCTGCTCGCGAGCAAGCTACGGACACCGCTGCAAGTGCAACTGCACCTGACGCTGGCCTTAGAGGCGGGATATCAGACCGGCGAGCGGCCAGTGTCGGTGGATGTTGTTGAGTCGGTACTCTCACGACACATTGATGACTTGGAACCGACGCTGACGCGCAATGGCTACCGTATGAAGGACCTGGTGGAGCAATTCAGCGCCAAGGCGCACGAGTTCAAGGCGCTGTTCAACAACACGCTGGATACCGAGCGGGCGACCGAGCTGCGCGACAAGATGCTCGCTGCCGGTATTCCTCTGTGAGCCTGAACGCCCCTTTATCAGTTGCAGCTAATGTGAGCCCGCCGCAATGAAATGCGAGCCCGCGCCGTGGAATGCAAGCTCATTTGCAATTAATGTGAGCCGGTGGCTTCGGCTGGCTGCAGTTAATGTGAGCCAGAAATGCCTATGAATGCGAGCCCGCGTGTTTTCAAACGCGAGCCGCTACACCTAAGGTGGCTGAAGCAACACCATCACCGGCAAGCCCTTGGCCCTTTCTTACTCGGTGATTTTCTCGAAGTTGTCGTAGAACAGGTCGCTGTCACGCCCATCCGTCATGGTCTGCAACGAATACGCGCGGTTCAGGCGTGCGCCACCGTCACGGGTCAACGGTGCCCAGACCACGTTGGCCCGGCGCATGGTGGAGGTGCTCATCATTTCGTCGAACGGCACCGAGATGTAGATGCCCTTGTCAAACGTACCCTCGCCAAACTCTTCCTTGGACGCCGTGGTCAACGTCACCCAGCCGCCAAACTTAACGCCGTTCTTGAACTGGTGCGACAGGTCGATGGTGGTGCCCCAGTCGCGGGCCAGGTAGCGCCCGACGCTGACCGCAGCCAGCGTGTCAAACGGCAGTTGCGTGTAGCCGGTGACGTGCCCGGTGATGGTCCGGTAGTCGCGCAGGCCAAAGCCCTGGTTGAAGTCACGCTGGCGCACCAGGTTCAGGTCTGCACCCACCGACCAATGTTTGCCCATGGGTCGGTACAGCACTTCGCTGCCCACCCCGGCGTACATCGATTCCAGGTAGCCGCCGTAGACCATGCCAAACAGGTCTTTGTCCAACTGCACCGCGTGGTTGAGCTGGAACGTCGGCATGGTCACATCGGACGTGGTCAAGTACTGACGCAGGTCGGTGCGCACACGCGGCAGCCCGCTGGGTGCGTCGTAGTGGAACTTGTCAAAGTTATTCAGCAGGTTGGCGCTGACCATGCCGCTCCACCAGGTGTTGCGGGTGAAACGGTACTGCGCGTCAGCGTCGGCGGTGAACTGATACAGCAGGCCATCGGGGCCACCGATGTTCTGCTTGTAGCCCAGGCCAAAGCCGTAGTTGAACCGCGTCGGTGTCTGGGTGTAGAGCGTGGTTTCCTGGTGCGCGGTCGCTGCGTTGACCTCGGTGGTGCGGTGCAGGTCGGTCAAGGGTTGATCGTTGTTGACCACGGCGCGGAAGGTGCTGCGCGGCACGCTGGTTTCGTCGATGGGCATACCGTACCGCTGGTTCACCAGGGTGAACCAGTCGATGTCCTGGTTCACGCTGTTATCGAGAATCCGACTGGCACGCCCGACGGCCTTGGCCGAGTAGAAATACCGCGACTGCTCGCCATACACCATCAGCTCCGAGCCACGCTGGGTGATGCTGTTGACCCGATACCCGGCGTTTTGCTGCAGGCGGCTTGAGACATCGGCCCAGTTGACCTGGTCGGCCGGCGTCGACGGCAATTGCGCCGGCAGCGGCTCGGCGATCGGGTCATTGGTCTTGGCCGGTGCCTTGCGGCTGACAAAGTTGGTGTGCAGCGTGATACCGAACATCGCGGTGTTGCCGCGCTCCCACGCCGCGCTCAGGTCGACGCTGTCCCCCAGCTTGTAAACCACGCCGATGTTGATCGGCGAGTCTTGCTTGAGCGGGTTGTTCAGCGGCTCGCTTTTATAGTCGTTGCCCTCGTATTCGAGTTTCAGGCTGAGCGGCGCATAAGGCGTTTGATAGGTCACGCCGCCGAACATCGACGGGCGCCCCCTGAAGTAGGCGTTGGTGTTCACTTCACCGGCACGGGCCACCACCGCGGTACTGGTGGGACGGTCGTCGAACTTTTTGCCGATGACCGACAACGGGTTGCCGAAGTCGCCGCGATTACCCAGGTAACCCCAGGCGATGCCGAGGCTGAAGTCCAGGTCGCCATAACGCTTGCCAGCGACAAAATATTCGCTGGAAAACAGCCCTGTACCGCCGATGTCCCGGGCACCAAAGGC
The DNA here is from genome assembly GCF_054071325.1 of Pseudomonas sp. SDO5215_S409. NCBI lineage: Bacteria > Pseudomonadati > Pseudomonadota > Gammaproteobacteria > Pseudomonadales > Pseudomonadaceae > Pseudomonas > Pseudomonas sp. SDO5215_S409. The sequence goes on from NZ_JBSVWN010000003.1 coordinate 152,300, forward strand.
CACCTGCGGCGCCCAGTGGCTTTCTTCCCATAGCCGCGCCTTGAAGTCGATGGCCTTGTCTTTGAAGCTCTGGTCGCCGCTCAACGCCTCGGCGCCGTATTTGCGGTTGCTGATGGCGGTGTAGCGAAACGAGCCCTCCAGCCAGTCGAACGGTTGCAACGAAAAACTGTAGCGCGAGTAAGGGTCGGTACGGTTGGCCGTGGCGCTCAACTCCCCCGCCGGCGCCATGCGCGCCGTGGGTGTTTGCAGCAGGCCCACGCCGCCAAAGTCACTTTGGGTATAGCGCGGTGCGCCGTGTGCCAAGCCGCAGGGCAGGAGCAATACCGCGGCAACGCGTAAATTCAAGGGACGCTTCAAGGGGCCACCTCAGCCAGGGGTTGAGTGGCGAGAAACTCGGCCAGCTGTTGATTGAGTTCGGGGGTGGGTGTGTCAAGGTCATCACTGCGCATCGGCACCAGGATCTTGCTGCCGGGGGCCGCCAGCACACCGTCCTGCCGGTTCCACGGGGCCGCGCCCACGCGCTGTACCCGGCCGTCGGGCTGGATCAGCCACAAATCATCGCGCTCGGCGTCGTCAAGCAGCGTGCATTGGCGCACATAATCGCGCACCTCTTGCAGGGCCCGGTAAGGCAGCTGACACGGCTGCGTGACCGCGCCCAGCACTTCGACGGTGGTCGGTCTTTCGGGGTACAGCAGGCGGTCGCCATCGTCCACCTCGCCGTTGCGCGCAAAGCCGGTTTCTACCGCCACCGGGTCCAGCACAGCCACCTGGCGCCCGGTGACCGGCAAACGCTGCACCTGTTCATACCAGCGCGCACTCCATTGCGCGCGCAGGGGGTTGCCGTCCAGCAAGGCCCCCTGTTGCAGCAGCTTGAGGTCGAACAACACACCGGCCTTCAAGCCTGCCTGTTTGTCCACCAGCGAGCGGTGAAACCAGGCCGCGCCCAGCCAGTAGCTTTCGGCGTTGGGTTGGGCCTGGCGCATCATGTCCAGCAGGCGTGCGCCGGGCTGCAACTCGAAACGGCCCGGGCTGCCCACATCGCCACTCACCTCGACAGCGGCCTGGCCCGCACCCGGGCCCAGCAACAGCAGGCCCAGGCATAAAAAGTTCGAGTACTTCATAGGGCCGCTCCACGATCAGGGCGTACCTGCACGATTTTCAGCGACAGCTGGGGGGTCAAATGCTGCTCGCTGCGCAGGATGAAACCGTCCTGCGGGTCGACCCAATAGCGGTTGGTGGCGCGAAAACTCAAGGCGGGCACCTCCACCTGCTCATCAATGCGCAGCAAGGCGTAATCCTTGTCCAGAATCCGGACGTTTTCGATGCCCCGGGGGCGGAAACGGCTGTTGACCGCAAGGCCGATACGATTGCCGTCATAGAGGTCGATCCAACGGGTGCTGGTGTACCCGTCCGGCACCTGGTGAAGGCCGCGCTTGAACGGCAACTGCGCGTCGAAACGCGTGCCGTCCAGCGCCACCCCCAACCCGACGGTGCGCACCACCAGGCCATCGCGCATCATCACGACTTGCTTGCCGGAGGCCACCCAGAACTGCAGGTGCCCTTCCCGGCGCGCCAGGGCCATGACCCCCTCGCTGGAAGCGGTGGTGACCAGGATCTGGGGATACGGCACCGCATCGACCTGCGCTTGCGTCAGGTTGATGGAAGTGGCGCCCCCGGTGACAGAGGTTTTGAGGGTGTCCAGGGAAGCTCTCATCAGCGGGTTACACCCGCACAACAAGAGCGCCAGCGTCAGACCGGCGCAAGTGGGCAATATTTTCACGACAAGAGAGCGCCTTATCTGCTGTTGACTTCGCTGAGGTCGTTCAAGGATCGGGCACCGATCCCCAAGGCACTGGCCGTTGGTAGCAGTTGGCTGATCAAGCGGTTCCAGCGCGTCACGCCGGCCGGGCCGACATACACGATGTCTTGCGGCTGCAAGTCGAACCGGGTGGCCAGTACCAGGGCCGAAGGCGACTCGGCATCGAGCTGGAACACCTTGGCCGGCTCGGTGTCCAGGTGCTCCGCACCGCGAATCACGTACACCGCGTTGCCGTTGGAGGTGTTCTGGTTCAAGCCCCCCACGGTGCCCAGGGCATCGGTGAGGTTCATCGACTTGCCCTTGAAGCTCAGCGCGCGTGGCTGGTTGACCTCGCCCAGCACATAGATGCGCTTGAGGTCGTTATACGGCAGGTACAAGCGATCGCCGCCCTTGAGGTACACGCCTTGCAGTTGCGAGCCCTGGCGGTTGAGGGTGTCCAGGTCCAGCTTGTACTCGCGCCCGCTGCGCGTGAGGGTCAGGTTTGACAGGTCGGCATTGGTGGGGTCCACCCCGGCCGCGCCAATCGCCTCTACCGCACTCAGTGGGGTGGTGGTAATCGGCTGCTGACCGGCCTTGACCACCGCACCGCTCACCACCACCGTCTGGCTGGCAAAACGCAAGACGCTGACATCCACCTGGGGGCTTTCGACAAATTGCGATAAGCGCTCGGCAATTAATGCGCGCAACTCTTCAATGGTTTTACCGGCGACCGAGATATTCCCGATATAGGGGTAAAACAAGGTGCCGTCCGGGCGCACTAAACGACCGTTGGCATCCAGTTGTTGTTGAGGGCCCGACGGCGCCGTCAACTCGGGATGGTCCCACACGGTAATAAATAACAAGTCATTGGCACCCACGCGATAACCGCCGGGTTGATACGCCAACAACTCGGCCGGTACGGCTTCACGCACCTGCGTGGCGCTGTTCATGGCAATTAATTTGGGGGTGATGGGAATCAACTCCACCCGGGTACTTTCCGGGGAGCCGGCACTGATCATCGGATGGGTATCCATCTGTTGGCCAGGCGAAAACATACAGCCGTGCAAGCCGAGACTTGCCAGCATAACTACAGATAACCTACGGATCATAATGGCACTACGCTAGTCGAGGGCAAGTCAAAATCAAGGTCACCCGGACATGTCCGAGTGACCTTGAACTACACATGTTGCAGGGTACTAGTTAGTGCCCGTCGTACCGCCAGTACCGGTAGTACCGCCCGTTCCGGAAGTTCCTCCATCAGGGCTGCTACCAGAGTTAGACGCGGCCGCCGCAGCGCCGGCAACGGCAGTGCCGGCCGCCACTGTGTCAGCTACCGTTACACCCCCAGCCAGCGGGGCGCTAGACAACAACGGTGCTGTCAGTGCTTCACCTGCGGCCAAGGCCGCAGTACTTACAACAGCCAGCAAGCCGGCTAACAACAACTTTCTCATATCAGACTCCTTCTCGATATTAACCCCTTATTAATGCCTCATAAGGGAGCAGGGATGGAACAGAGATGAAGAGGCAACATAATGGCCTGTCGACATTACTGACCAAGCCTGTTGCCTCTTCCGAATCATCCCACTTGTCGATACTGTAAACCAGCGACCACCGCACTCGTACAGGTGGTGTGTATACCTAGTCTGATTGATTGTTTTTGTAGATTTTCCAGACAATAGGGACATCATTAGCCGCTTTTAAGCGCTCATTGTCCACGGCCACTTGCTCGTCCAACTGACTCAGTGTTAATAATCGTCAGTCTTGTACAACGTTATTACCCAACTACTTTGTATGTTATATAACAGGCCGTACCGATAAGCCGCGACCAATACCGTAATAATCAAAGCCACTGGCACTCATGCGCGCCGGGTCGAAGATATTACGGCCATCAAAGATCACCGGTGTTTTCAGTTTGTCTTTGATCAGTTCAAGGTCCGGGGCTTTGAACTCGCGCCATTCGGTCACAATCACCAAGGCATCAGCGCCTTGAAGCGCCGCTTCTTTGGTGCCCATCAACAGCAAGTCTTCGTTCATGCCATAAATGCGCTGCGTCTCGCCCATGGCCTCGGGGTCAAAGGCCTGTACCCGCGCCCCGACACTGCGCAATTGTTCAATCAGCACGCGGCTGGATGCTTCACGCATGTCATCGGTATTGGGTTTGAACGCCAACCCCCAGATCGCAAACGTCTTGCCTTCCAACTGCCCGTCGAAGTGGTGCTGGATGTGCCCGAACAAATGCTCTTTCTGGCGCTTGTTGACCTCTTCCACCGCCGCCAACAGCGAGGCTTTGTAGCCAATCGAGCCGGCCATGCGCTCCAGTGCCTGGATATCTTTGGGGAAGCACGAACCGCCGTAACCGCAGCCGGGGTAAATGAAGTCGTAGCCGATCCGCGGGTCGGAACCAATACCTTTGCGCACCGCTTCGATATCGGCGCCCAGGCGTTCGGCGAAGTTGGCCATCTCATTCATGAACGAGATCTTCGTGGCCAGCAGGCAGTTGGCCGCGTACTTGGTCAGCTCCGAACTCCGGATGTCCATGGTGATGATTTTTTCGTGGTTGCGGTTGAACGGCTCATAGAGCTCGCGCATGCGCTCCACGGCATACGCGCTGTCGCTGCCGATAATGATCCGGTCGGGGCGCGTGCAGTCGGCCACTGCCGAACCTTCCTTGAGAAACTCGGGGTTGGAGATCACGTGGAACGCCACCTCCAGGTCCCGGGAGGCCAGGACATCGTTCACCGTCGCCCGAACTTTGTCGGCGGTGCCCACCGGCACGGTGGACTTGTTAACGATGATCTTGCTCTGCGTCATGTGCCGGGCAATGGTGGAGGCCACCGCCAGCACATACTTGATATCGGCGCTGCCGTTTTCATCCGGCGGCGTACCCACGGCAATAAACTGGACTTCACCGTGCTGCACACCTTGCGCTGCGTCGGTAGTGAAACGCAGGCGCCCGGCTTCGTAGCACTTCTCTACCAGGGCACTCAGCCCGGGTTCATAGATCGGGATAATGCCTTTTTTCAAGTTCTCGACTTTAGTCGCGTCCACATCGACGCAACACACATCATGACCCGCATCCGCAAGTACAGCCGCCTGTACCAGGCCCACATAGCCAATTCCAAAAACAGTAACATTCATCTTCATACTCCTTAAACGGCGGCGAGGCGGCCATAACGGTCTTCAAAACGGATAATGTCGTCTTCACCCAGGTAGGAACCTGATTGAACTTCGATCAACTCAAGCGGGATTCTTCCGGGGTTCTCGAGGGCGTGCACAACCCCCACCGGAATAAACGTGGACTGGTTTTCGGTGAGCAGCACTTGCTTGTCGCCGATTTGCACATTGGCCGTGCCCGACACCACGATCCAGTGTTCGGCGCGGTGATGGTGAAGTTGCACAGAAAGCTTGTGCCCGGGCTTCACGGTGATGCGCTTGACCTGGTAGCGATCCCCGTGGTCCACCGAGTCGTACTTGCCCCATGGCCGGTAGACCTCGCGGTGGCTGACGCCCTCGCTGCGCGCTTGGCGGGTGAGCTCGGACACGACTTTCTTGACGTCCTGCGCGTGGTGTTTGTCGGCGACCAAAATCGCGTCGGCGGTTTCGACCACCACCACATCGCTCAGCCCGATAACGCTCACCAGGCGATGGCTGGCGTGCACATAACTGTTGCTGACGTCGTGCAGCAACACGTCGCCTTGGGAGCAGTTGTCACGCGCGTCCTTGGCACCGGCTTCCCACACCGAGTCCCAGGCACCCAGGTCGCTCCACGGTGAGTCGAGGGCCACCACGGAGGCGATGTGTGTTTTTTCCATCACGGCATAGTCGATCGACACATCGGGCGCGTTGGCGAACGCCACCTTGTTGAGCCGGGTGAAGTCCTGGTCATGCGAGGCATTGGTGAGCGACAGCTCGGCGGCCACGATGATCTCGGGGCTCAAGCGCTCAAGCTCAGCCTTCATCACCGAGGCGCGGAACATGAACATGCCGCTGTTCCAGAAATAGTTGCCCTGGGCCAGGTAGCTTTGCGCCGTGGCCAGGTCCGGTTTTTCCACAAAGGCCTCGACGTGCCCGGCGCTGGCGCCCGCCTCTATCTGGGTGCGGATATAGCCGTAGCCGGTTTCAGGCTTGGTCGGTACGACGCCAAAGGTGACGATTTTGCCGTTGTCGACTTCCACCCTGGCCACCGCCAGGGCGTCCCTGAATGCCGCGACATCTGCGATCACATGGTCGGCCGCCAACACCAGGAGGATCGGATCTTCGCCCTCTTCGAGCGCCGCCAAGGTCGCCGCGGCAATGGCCGGGGCGGTGTTGCGCGCCGTCGGCTCCAGGATGATTTTTTGCGGGGTCACTCCCAGGGCGCGGCTTTGTTCGGCCACCAGAAAACGGTGTTCCTCATTGCACACAATAATCGGCGGGCGAAGGCTTTGTTGTTCGCTGGACAAGCCGTTCAAGCGCTCAAGTGTGGCTTGAAACAAACTTGAATCGCCGTGCAGGGCAATAAACTGTTTAGGCTTTAATGCTCTTGAAAGCGGCCACAGGCGCGAGCCTGAGCCGCCAGACAAAATAACTGGAATCATGGCGATTACTCGATAATGAAAGTGGATTAACGGGCGTTAATTAAAACCGTCAGGGGTCAAGCGGCGAATGCTTTTACAAAATGGATCAAGCGATCCCGTTCACTAAAGTCCAGAAGACTGTCGGCCGTGCTGTAATGCAACGCCGACTCGATGGCCGAAAAGAAGCCCTCTTTGTCATGCGCAATAAACACCGACGGGAACGTCGAAAAGTTCTCGACAGTGTCAAACTGATGGTTATTGATGTGTTCGCCGCGGCGACTGTCGCGCGGCACAATCACGATGGGTTTTCCCAGTTCCAGCGAACGGATGATATTGCCCATGCCCGCATGGGACACCACCACCGTGGAGTTATTGAAGTTCTGCGAAAACATCGGCTCGGCAATGGTCTTGTAAGCGTCGATGCGGCCCAGGTCCTTGTCGTTATTGCCCACTTGGGCCACCACAGGCACTTGCGGGTGGGCATGGCTCCACTCACTCAAATAACCGAGCATTCTTTCAAACGGTGCTTGAGTACCTACACTGCAAAAGATCATTTAGACAATCCTCCCTTTATATTGAGCCCGCGTGCTTTTGGACAGCGTCGGCCATTGCGTGAGCAATTCATCAACAAAGTAAGAAGCGATCTTGCCGGACAGCGAGAGCTTTTTAGGGTTTGCGATACTGTCAATCCACAAGGTCTTTTTACCCATGACCTTGGCCGCGATCAGCCCCAACAAGCCGGGGGCGGCCCCCGTGGAGATCACGCACTTCGCACGGCTGCGGTAAACAATGCTGAAGATCGCAAAAAATCCCGTGACGATCTTCATCGGTTCACTGCGATTGAAGTCGGGTACTTGCACAAAGTCGTGGTCGGCAAACTGCGAACGTGCGCTGGTGTCTACCGTTGCAATGGCCACTTTTTGCCCCTCAAACGCCGGCAACAGTTTGCTCATCTGAACCCAGTGCCCGCCCCCAGAACAAATCAGTAAAACATCACAGGTTTGACGCATGACGGTTCCCTTCCTGCCAGAATTAATAAGCTTCATCAGATAACAACAGCCGCCTTCAACAACTCGGCTTGCCCTTCCCAGCGGCGGATACGCTTGGTTTTCAGCAAGGCCGACCGTTCCTCGTAAAGTGCTTGGTTGTCGATCAGTTGCAACACCCCGGCCTTGATGGACAACGGGTCCAATGTGTCGACAAACACGGCCGCATCGGCAAACAACGAGCGCAACACGGTTGTGTTGGAAAGGGCCATCGGCCGCCCCGCACTCACCGCTTCGTTGGCCACGCTCAGCTGGACGTTGTCGCGCGTGGTCAGGCCCAGCACGACGTTGGCATTGCACAGCAACTGCTCAAACGCCTGCTTGCTCAAAAACCCGGTCAACTTGATGTTGGCGGGTAATGACGCCCTCAGGGCCTCGGACAACTTGCCTTCATATTTGCCGGTGATGAAAAAATCGATGTGGGGTGTTTCCCGCGCCGCCTGGATCACGATTTCGATCGGCTCATCAATATCGAACGAACACGGAAACAACACATAAGGCGTCGGGTGCCCGGTGACAGGCGGCACATTAAAGTCGCACGGCAAGTCTTCCAGGATAAACACATTGCGGGCGTGCACCCCGGCGCCGGTCAACTCTTCTTTGACTTTAAAGTTGTGCACCACCACCGCGTCGATTTTATTCAATAACGCCACGGTGCCCGGGAAGCCTATCCATTGTTTGCGCAAAAGACTGTTGTGCGCGTCGGCAATAATTTTGAGGCGACGGTTGAACACAAACTTATACGCCAGTGCAATGTGCAACACCGGGCTCGGTGGCAACTGCACCCACAACACTTCGGGCGAACCGACCAACAGGGTTTTCAGGGTCTTGAACGACTTGATCAAGTAGTCCAGCGGGCGCGCGACTTTTTTCTTGAACCGATTGGGCAAGTGCAAAATGTCATAGGCCCAATATTGCTTCATGGTATCGGCCCGTCGCTGATAGCCAATCCATGCGATCATTAATGATTTCACTTCAACACCCTGCATAAAAGAAAGTGAGGCACGTTACGTGCGTTACACGGCATACCAAATCGGAAAGTCGGCGGTGTACTCAATCGTCTTGTTTCGAAAACGGATATGTTTGGCAGGGTTGCCCCCTACAATCGAATACGCCTCGACATTCCGTGTCACGACACTGCCGGGATACACCACGGCCCCGGTGCCCAAGGTGACGCCCGGCATAATCATGACGTTGGGAAAGATCCACGCGTTGTCACCAATCACAACGGGCTTGCCCACCAGGCAACTCAAGGGGTCATCAATATCGTGGCCCAAGGTATAAATCCGGGTGTTGTGGGAAATATTGACGTTGTCGCCAATCTGGATTCCCGCCCGGTTATCCAAGTAACACTGGTAATTGATGGTGCAGTGTTGACCGATTGAAAGTTGGCCAAATGAAAAAAACGTGACGTTGCGGTGCACCGTGGTGTTAGCCCCGACGCGGCTGCCCGTCATTCTTAACAATGCACGTCGCACATTAAAAAACATCACCAGGCTCAGCAGCGTATTGAACAACGCCAGTGCGGCCTTCTTGAGATTGAGCTTCACGTTTTTCATCGGGCCACCTGCGCCAGGCCAGCGGTGTCAGGCAGACGCTCAGCGCTCATCACCAGGTTCCTGAACTGAATGTGGGTGTTGACGGGGGTGGCGAACGACGCGTTGTTTCCCCCGAAGAACGTGGAAAACAGCAACCCGTCGATCTTGAGGTCGGGCGTGTCCCTGAAGATCAGTCCGGCTTGCGAATACACCGGTTGTTTGTCGTACCAGATGGAAATCGCCCCATCGGCCTGACCCGGCGTATTCAACTGCACCCGTTGCTCCAGGCGGTGCCACTGCCCCACATTGAACGTCCAGGTGCCCAGGCCCAGCGCGGTGCCCCAGGTGTCACTGGTGGGCAGGTACGCATACACCGCGCCCGCGCCGTTTTCCTTCCAGATATACCGGGTGGAAAAACCATCGTGGCCGTTGGGGATCCGCCCGCCAGTGTTGCCGGTACCACCGTAAAGGCCCGGCAGTTTCCCGCCCTTCACGAAGTCAAAGTTGGTGTCGAACTTCAAGTCGTAGCTGAGCACCAGGCAGTCCCGGCCCGGGGCCGGGAGCGCTGACTTGAACTCAATGCCGCCGTAGGGCAACCCCAACCGCACCATGGAGCCCGGATCGTAGGAGCCCGCCGGAAAATGCACGGTCACGTCACGCACTTCCAGGCTGGCCACATTGTTGATCAGGTTAACCAGGCCTTTTATAGCGTCCGGCGCCGTGGCTGCCGGGTCGGGCAGTAACGGGTAAACATTGTCCATCGGTTGGTCGCAGCGGTCGGTGACCTCTGACGCACCACTGATGGCCGCCTGCAGAGAGAACGCTAAAACCAGTAGCGTCGCGCCTGTTTTTTTCACGTGTGTGTCCCCGGCTCTATTTCTTGTCGACCCATTGCAAAAAGTCATCGACCGCTTTTTGTGCAAGGGCCGAGCGCTGCGCGATTTCCTGCTGGAGGTAGTCGGCCATTTGCGCCTTGGTCTTTCTGAATTCGCCGATGGTCGAAATCATCACTTCAGGGTCGGGGGTGCTGATCAACGTGGTGCCGCGCGGCAGCATTTCATGCACTTTTTTCAGCTTGTTTTCGATTTCGATCGCGATGGTCGGATACCCCAGCGAAGCCGGCAGCAACACGCCGTGGGCACGGGCGCTGATGATCACGTCGGACTCGACGATCAACTTGGCCATGAACGTTTCCGGCGTATCGAGTGCGGCGTCCCAGCACAGCCACTCAAAGGTGTTGTACTTGTCGATCAGGTGCTGGTCGCGCTCTTTGTAAAGCGACACCAGGCGCACCCGCTCGCCGCGTTTGGCGAGGGCATCGGCGGCCTGGACCATGGCCTTGATGAACTGCTGGCCTTTGGCGTCATGCGGCCAGTCGCGCAGGATAAACGACAGGTATTTGCCTTTCTCCAGGTGGGCGGCGTTCAGCTCCTTGCTGGAGATCCACAAATCGGACAGCAGCGACGGGTCCGTGTACACCTCCACGTCCGACTTGCCGAAGGTCTTGCAGTGCTGTTGGCTGGTGCCATCGCGTACCGAAATGTAGTCGCACCGGTTGATCACACTGACCGCCCGCGCCAACTGCTTGCCGCCGCCGTCAAAGGGCCCCAGGCCAATGCAGAACGCCGCCAGGCGCTGGTGGAAGTAGATCTTGTCGACGCCACCGCGCAGGCCCACATACAAGCGCAACAGAGTGGACTTGAGGTCGGTTTGCGCGCGGATGCTCTTACGGATCCTTGCCAGTTTGGACGGCGCGGGCGTGGCCTTGTTGACCGGCGGGATAAACGAGAAGAACTGCCCCCCTCCCCCCAATACCACCAGGTCGGCCTTTACCGGCTCCTTGATGTGCAACCATTTGATATGACGGTTGAAGTTCTTGGCGATCTGCGGGTGATCCACCCCGACCGCGATATCGGATTCCTTGAAGCGTTTTTTAAGAATATTGATGACACACACCATCAAGATGTCATCACCCAAATTGCCCGGACCGTAAGCACCCCGGATATAAACTTTACTGACATTCATGCTGGGCTTCCATTTTCCACGGGGTCGTTAAATGCGGTATTCAAGGCAACGGTGGTTGCCAGAATGTAGATAAAGATCATCGCCATGATCGCCAACCGATACAGGGCACTTTCAACATGCGCACTGGCGATGAAACTGACAAAGGGCAAGGCCCACAGGGTCAAGAGTTTCGGAGAAATCAGTAACTCCAGCGGCAGGATCTTTTTGTAGATGAAGTACGGCAGCCCCAGCAAAAAGTGGATGAACTGCGAACCGATGAACGCCTTGGCAATCCCGATGGCGCCCTCGTCCCTTAACCAGATCGCGCCCGAAATAAAGAACACGCCCCACAGCACATTGCTCATGACGCTGTACCAGGCCAGGTCCATCACGATCATCTTTCTGGAAATGCCGGACTTATAAGCGCTGAGCAGCGACCCCAAAATGACCAGGGTTAAGGTCACTTCAAAATCCCGGCCGAGAAAACTCTTGCCGTAGAGCATGGCCAGCAGTTCGGGAAACAGGATCACGGGCTGGATCACCATCAACACCACCAGCCAGCCGGACAAGAAGTTCAACGCTTCGAGTTTTCGACTATTGCCCTCGCGCGTGGCCGCCAGCATCGGCACCAGTACCGAACCCAACACCACCGACACGTGCGAGAAGATCGCATTCCACTGCATGGCGGCGGCATACATGCCCAGCGCCGCCAAGCCGTTGGTGGTTTGCGCCAGCAACTTGTTGGCGAACCAATTCATGGGCGCCACCATCAGCCCGGTCAACAGCACCGGCAGGCCCACCGACAGCACCGCGTGTTTTTCGGTCAGGGCCTGTTTGAAGTTCAGCCTGATGTGCTTGGCCTTCAGGGTGTTGCGGCAGGCCAGCGCGCTGAACAACACGATCAGCAATTGCGAGCCCGCCAACCCCAACAAGGCACCGTTGAGCTGGAACGCCGTGGTCAGGACATACGTGACCGGGATCGCCACAATCGCAATAGAGCCGTTGATGGTCGCAATGGACCGGTACTGCCCCCAGCCGGTCAGGCAGCCTTGGGTCCACCCCCCCAGAATGATGAAAGTGATGGTGCTCAACACAATCAGCGAGACACTCTTGAGGCTGTCTGCCCCCAGGATGAAGTTGGAGAAAAACCCCGGGAAGCCCAGCGCGACCGCAATGATCATCACGCTGAACCCCACCGAGAAGATCAGTGTCAGCGCTACCCCGTTGCCGGTCTTTTCGGCGGACGTCTCCTTGAACTGCCCGATATGCTTGGCCGTTGCGGTGGTGCTGGCCTGGGCGGCGACGTTGGCGAGCATCACGATCGCACTCTGGATCAGCCCATATTCGCCAAACGAGTGCGCGCCCAGTATCCGGGCCACCAAAATACCGGTGATCACCACCGAGACTTTGGTGGCCACGGCCGAGATGAAACTCCACGCCGTACTGGACACGAATTTTTTCAACAGTGCGTTGTTCATCCGACATTCACCTGCAAGGACGTGGCTATCTGCGGCGCAGACGAAACACTGAGTTTTTTACGTTGCCGGGCCCGCTGTTCCCCACACACCCGTAAAACGATGGCGCCATACGCGATGCCGATGGCGTACGGCTGATACGGCGTGGCCGACACCACAAACATCACCGCCAGAAACACCGCGATCGACACCGCCACGCGGCTTCTCAAGTCATGGGTAATGGACATGATGAAAATCAGCAGCAAGTACAGCCCCACCAGCCCGTACTTCACGAAGTAGGTCAAATAGGCACTGTCGATGTTCGAGTTGCGGTCATCCAGGCCACGGTAATCAAACCAGGGAATTTCAAACGAAGTGCCCGCCCCCAGTCCCACGAAGTAATTCAGCGGGTTCATGGTCCTGATCAATTCCAATGCCGGGCTGAAACGACTGCCCAACTGGCCGGCCAGGCCGTCCGAAGACAAACCGTCATTGATACGGTCGGCCCCGATCATGCTACTGACCCCGATAAAGGCCATTAACACCACCGCCCCCAACAGGGCGATGCCGATCATTCGCGCAGGTTTGGTGTATTGATGCACCAGGATCCCGGCAAACACCGCCACGAAAATGAACCGCGAGTTGGCGATGAACAAACAGATGAAGGACGTGGCCAGACAGATCTTTGCCAACTTGCGGTGCCCGTCAAACAGGCGCGGGTCGATAAAGTAATAAATCAGGTAAGCGACGGCCGCATAGGTCCCGCCGTCCAGGTAGCGGTAGGCGTTTTCTTCATAGTAAACGTCCTGAAACTTGTACAAGCCCAGACGCAGCCAGGCGATGTCCGGCACGTTGAAGGCGGTCATCAAGATCAGCAGTTTTAGCACCGTCTTGAGGGTCAGGGTTCTCGCCGCCAGGGTGGCGATGTTCGAGAGCACCACAAACGACAGCATCATGATGAAAGGCCGCAAATCCTTTAACAGGTACTTGTTGGCCGACTCGAACAGGCCGCACGCCAGCAACACCACATACAACCCGCACCCGAACAACAGCCCGCCCGGTACGGTGAGTTGCTTTCGGCTCGCCACGGTCTGGCGAATCAACAACGCGCCCAACCCGCCCACGATGTAAAAGTCAAAAAAGTAGAGCCCCTTCAGCGAGATGATCTCGCTGTAAGAGTTCCCGGTCGGAATAACCGCCAGCATCACGCCAAACACCACAAGCGAATGCTTGGGGTTTTTGACGGCCAGCAGACCCGCCGCCAGGGCAATGAGCGATAACAGGTAGAACATGGTTGGGTATTCTTTATGCCGAGGTTGTCAATTGACACGCTACCGCCCCAGGATTGTTCGTTCAGTTCCTGAAAACGTAACGGTTGTGGCCTGCGGTGGTTCATGACGTTCAGAAGGTCGGGGCGTAACAGCTCGCCCCGTTACCCGGTCATGACGACATCAACTGCGCTTGGCCTGATAGTCGTACTGGTAATACCCGTAATCGCCGTAGCCATATTTGACGGACGCTTTCTTTTCCACGCCGTTGAAAATCGCGCCCCTCAGTACAATCCCGTTCTGGGCAAACCGGCGCATGGTGTGTTCGATCTCTTTGGCCGGGTTCAGGCCAAAGCGCGTCACGATCAGGTTGGTGCCCGACTGGCGCCCCACAATCGCGGCGTCTGTCACTGCCAACAGCGGCGGCGTGTCCAGAATCACCAGGTCGTAGCGGTCGCTGACCTGGGCCAGCAGCTCGGTGAGGTTGCGGTGCATCAGCAATTCGGACGGGTTGGGCGGTATCTGCCCACGGCTGATGAGGTCGAGGTTTTCGATGCTGGTCTTTTTGATCGCCGCATCGAGCGTGCACTGGTTGACCAGGATGTCGGACAGCCCGACTTTGGCAGGCACGCCCAGCACTTTGTGTAGGTAGCCGCGGCGCATGTCCACGTCGATCAACAGCACCCGCTGCCCGGTTTGCGCGATGACGGCGGCCAGGTTGGCCGACACGAAGGTCTTGCCCACCTCGGGGCTCGGGCCCGAGATCATCACGCGGTTATTCGTCGACTCCAGCATGGCGAAGTGCAAGCTGGTGCGCAGGCTGCGCAAGGCTTCCACGGCCAGGTCAGTGGGGTGACTGGTGGCCAGCAACAACGAACTGGCAGCGGAACGCCCGCGGGAAACCTTGCCCTCTTGGGTTTCTTGCAAAACGCTGTAAGGAATCGACGCGTACACCGGCAAGCCAAGCTGCTCGATAGCCTCCGGGCTTTCCAGGCCACGGTTCAACGCCTTGCGCATCAGCACCAGGGCCACGGCCAAAAAGCCGCCAAACAGGGTGGCGATCAACACGATCAGGATCTTTTTCGGCTTGACCGGCTTGAGGTAGTTGACGTCTGCCGTGTCGATCAGGCGAACGTTGCCCACGGTGCCCGCGCGCATCACATCCAGCTCTTGGGACTTGTTGAGCAACTGGGTGTAAATGGCCGTCCCCACTTCCACGTCCCGGGTCAGGCTCAACAGTTCCTGCTGGGTCGACGGCAGGCTTTCGACCCGGCTCGCCAGGCCTTTTTGCTTGCTGGTCAGCTCACCGATCTGGGTCAGCAAGGCGCGATACGCCGGGTGCTGGGGGGTGAACTTGCGGTCCATTTCCGCTTGCTGCAACTTGAGCTCGGAGATGCTGGTATCGAGCCCCACGATCTGGTCGAGGATGGCTTTGGTTTCCAGCGTGATGTCCACCGACTTGCTGCGGGTCTGGTAGTCGTTCAAGGCCTTGCCGGCTTTTTCCAGGTCCTTTTTGACGCTGGGCAGTTGGTCCTTGAGAAACGCCAGGCTTTGCGCGGCTTCTGCCGACGTGCGCTCGACGTTCTGGCGCACATAAAGGGAGGCGATTTCATTGAGAATCTTGATCGACTGATCCGGGTCGGTGCTTTCCAGCGCGAGGCCGATCATGCCCGAATCTTTTCCGCGCTCGGCCACGTCCAGGTCGTCCTGGTAGTCCAGGATGCTGTTCAGGCGGGGGTTGCGAATCACCCGAAAGCGCGTGCCCGGGTTGGCGTGCAGCTCCTGGATTTGAATCGTCACGCCATTTTGTTCGACCAACTGCCCTGCCTGGCCGGACGCCAGCAGGTTGTCGTCTTCGTCCACCAGGGTGAACTGGCCGTTTTCAACGGCGGTCAGGGTCAGCTTCTTGGCCAGTTGCCCGTCGGGCACTTCCAGCTTGAACAGCTTGAGCGACTCACCGCCCCAGGCAAAACTGTTGAACCCCATCAACGAGGAAGCAAGTTCACCCGGGTTGGTCTTCTGGAACCTGCGCGCGAGAAACTCGCCAAACACCGGGAAGTACATGGGCTGTACGACGATGTAGAGCTTGAGGTTATCGACGGTCTGGCCGATCACCGAGCGCGACTGGATCAGCTCGATCTCGGTGGCCGACGGCGACTCCTTGCCCAGCATGCTGCCGATATCGGAGAAGCCCAGCAGGTCATTCTTTTTCGCCTCGACCTGCAACAGCGCGTTGGCCTGGTAGACCGGGGTCGCCAGCACCGCGTACGCGACGCCCGTTACCATGAATGCGCCGGTGACCATGGCGATCAGCCATTTATGGTCGATGAGTGTTCCAAACAAACCGAGAAGATCAATCTCGTCGTTGTCGTCTTCGCGTACGGTGACTGCTGGCGCTTGCTGCATAGGTCGTATTCTTAGCCTTTAATTCGATTCAAAAGTCATGGCGATCAGCGTGCGAGACGCTGCGCCCATGCGTTTACGGCTTCTTCAATCAACGCATAAGCGTGCAAAAAAGCGGCGCGCCCCTGACGGTAGGGGTCGCTGATTTCCCGGTTGCCCTGCCATTTCCCCAGCATCAACACCTTGCCTCTGGCCTGGGGCGCAATATTCAGCACGGCGCCGACATGTTGTTGCTCCATCACCAGAATCAGATCGGCCTCACTGATGGCCTGCGGTTCAAGCTGAACGGCCGCGTGTTCGTGAGGCAAACGGCCGTGGGCCTCCAACACTGCCCGTGCGGTTGCCTCGATCGGCTTGCCGACCATGGCCGCGATGCCGGCGGAACTGACCTGGATAGCGGAGTTGGCCAACGCCCCCCGCAACAGATTCTCTGCGGTGGGGCTACGGCAAATATTGCCCACGCATACAATCAACACTCTATTAAGCAACGTAATCTTCCTGAGGCGATGACAAGGCACTTAGCAACATCAGAGTGTCGACCCTGACCCACGCCAGGTCATCGACAACCCTGAACGCACTTACTTCATGGCGATATTAAGTACCATGGCCCCTCACTATTCCCCACGATTATCTACGGACAAAAAATAACACCAGCATATGGCCACTACTTAATTAACACTCGCGCACACTAACCTCGACGTTTTATAACAAGCCGCCCTATTCAACCGCCGATACTTTTACAGTAAGCCATCTATCTCGGTTTGTTCAGCGGGAGCCCCTCGCATGCGCGCACCTGATGCCTGGTACCTCATCCAATGCAAGTCCCGGCAAGATGAACGCGCCCAGGCGCATCTGCAGCGCCAGGGCTACACCTGTTTTCGCGCCACCTGCACCCGCCAGCACCTGTTCAAGGGCCGCCTGCAGACCACCTGCGAATCGCTGTTTCCAGGCTATCTGTTTATTCAAATGAGCCCGCAGGCCAGCTGGAGCCCGCTGCGCTCCACACGCGGCGTGCTGCGGGTCGTGACCTTTGGCGCCTACCCGCTGCCGGTCAGCGACGCACTGGTGCAGGCGCTTCGGGCACGTGATCATCAGGCGCTGTTGGCCCCCCTGTTCACGCCCGGTGAGCTGCTGCGCATCGACGAGGGCCCGCTGGCGGGCCGTGACGCCACGTTCCTGGCCCTGGACGGTGACGCGCGTGTGGTGGTGCTCATGCGTTTCTTGCACCGGGAACAGCCCATCAGCCTGTCGCTGGCCGATGTCAGTGCACGGGCGCGCCCCACATTAATAGAGCGACCGGGCAACTAAAGCGGCCCAAAATAACAGTCACTTTATTGTCCGACTAAAAATAACATTCCCTTACTTTTCCCCGTCACCATAATAAAGTAAGCCTCAAATAATGCGGCGGGGAGCCACCATGAAAAGTTCAAAGTTACTGGTCGAGCGCATTGGTTTATTCCCCTCTTCGGGAAACATTCATGTGGACGTTATAAGCCCGGCCAAGATTGTTGAAAGAATGCAGGTGTTGTATGCCGGCAACTGCCTGGACACCGATGAGTCCTGTACCGAACTGTCGATGGTCTTTGCCGACTGGCGCTTCAAGTTGCAAGTCAGCGACCCGCTGTCGGTGTGCCTGTGTGTCGAAAGCCGGGGCGACAGCCACCTGATGCAAGCCAAGACGGCCGAATTGCTGGCCACCATTTCGTGCACCGAGGAGCGCCTATGAACCTTTATGGACAAGTCAAACGTGCCCATGCCCTGAAAAAACTGACCACGGTCTTTGAAGGGTTCGTGGGCGCCGCGCGCAGCCAGCCCGTACCTGACGTACAACGCTCGCAAAACACCCGCACCATTTCCCACTGGCTGGACCAGTTGCGCGGTAATTCGCCGCTGGAGGTGACCGACGCGCTGTTTGAGCAAATGAAAGACGCCCAGCGCCAGGGCAACACCCTGCGTTTCAATTCCCAGACGGTGTTGCTGGAGTTGCTGGTAGACAGCAAGTTGGCACTGGACCTGGTGACTTACTCGTCGTCCAGGTAGCCGGAGGCTTCCCGCCAGGGCGGCTCGTGGTAGGCGCGCTCGGCGCCCGACACCGCAATGGCCACATGATTGAGCAGTTTCTCGGCGTTGTACTTGGGCACCAACGCACACAACAACAGGATCACCACGCCCCCTCCGATCAGCGAGGGGGACACTTTGACGTCGACCATTTCCAGCCGCCAGAGAAACGCCAGC
This sequence comes from Pseudomonas sp. SDO5215_S409, assembly GCF_054071325.1. Classification (NCBI taxonomy): domain Bacteria; kingdom Pseudomonadati; phylum Pseudomonadota; class Gammaproteobacteria; order Pseudomonadales; family Pseudomonadaceae; genus Pseudomonas; species Pseudomonas sp. SDO5215_S409. Next base: position 170,602 of record NZ_JBSVWN010000003.1, read on the forward strand.
GCGGCCGCCGAGCCCAGCATCCAACCGGCCAGGGCTTCATTGAGCGGGTGAATGTAGGGCGCGATGCAAAAAGCACTGAACGCCCCGGTGAGCGCCACGCCCAGCGCCGCGACCGGCCAGCGCAGCTGCGGGTTGATACGCCGGGCAACCAGGCCCAGGCCCACTGTGACCATCAGGCTGGTGTTCATCGCATGGCCGCTGATCACGGCGATGTCCAGGCTTTGCAGCGCCACACCCCACCCTTTGAACAGCAACTTGCTGAACGCCACGATGGAGTACGTACTGGCGACGGTGACCAGCCACCACTTGAGCGCGAGCGGCCGCGAGTACCAGAGCCATACGGCGATCACCAGCGCGGCCGGAATCATTACGGTGATCCCGCCGTATTGCGCAAGCGTTTCACGCATGCCGTTGTGCTCCTTGTGTGGAAATTTGTGCGGGCCTATAAGACCCCAGGCCCGCACAAAACACAATGTTATCTACGCGGGGAAACCCTTCGCCACCGCGTCTGCGCCGGGCTTATTCGTCGTCGCCGTAGTACTTCACACCCAGGCGAATGATCTCCCGCCCCTGCTCCTTGCGATGGTGGTTGGTGTCACGCAATGAATAGATGCAGCCGCAGTATTCCTGCTGGTAAAACCGTTCGCGCTTGCTGATCTCGATCATGCGCGAGGAGCCACCGCCCTTGCGCCAGTTGTAATCCCAATAGGTCACGCCGGGGTATTTGCCTGCGCTGCGAACGCCGCTGTCGGTGATCTGCTGCATGTCTTTCCAGCGGGAAATGCCCAGGGAGCTGGAGATCACGCCAAAGCCGTGTTCATAGGCGTACAACGCCGTGCGCTCGAAACGCATGTCAAAACACATGGTGCAGCGCACGCCCCGCTCCGGTTCGTGCTCCATGCCTTTGGCGCGGGCGAACCAGTTGTCGGTGTCGTAGTCGGCGTCGATAAACGGCACGTTGTGCTCTTGGGCAAAGCGGATGTTTTCGTCCTTGCGCAACAGGTACTCACGCTCGGGATGAATGTTGGGGTTGTAGAAAAAAATCGTGTAGTCGATGCCGGAGGCGGTGATGGCTTCCATCACCTCGCCCGAGCACGGCGCGCAGCAGGAATGCAGCAGCAGCTTGTCAGCGCCGTCCGGCAGGGTCAGGTGGGGTCGGTTGACGGGAGGCATGGGAGTGAATTCCTTATCAGCTAAAACGAGCCAGCCATCGGCAGCGCTGGGGGGCGCCATTGTCCGTACGCACCGCAACGCAGACAAACTCATTTTATTTCAGACCAACACGAATCTGGCTCATGACCGGAGGTGAACGTAAAACGCCTCCAACATGAACAGCCCGCACACGCCCAACGCCACCCCCATCAGCCGGTTGAACAGCGTGAAGTACGCCTGCTGGGTAATCCGCCGCCCCAGCAGCGCCCCCAGCAACGAATAGACCCCCGGCGCACCCACCCCGGCGACACCCAGCAATGTGGAAACCACCGCGATGGAAATTCCCGAAATATGCGCGGCCGGCATCATCACGCTGGTAATGGGCAGCACCACCATGATGCCCTTGGGGTTGAGCAATTGGATGAGAAAGCCGTTCCAGAACGTGAGGGCCTTTAATGCACCGGGCGACGGCGCCTCCCCTGCACGCGGCACCACCGTGGTGGCGGTGTACACCTGATACGCCAGGAACAGCGTGTAGAGCCCGCCCACCAGCGAGATATACGGCAACATGCGCGGCGAAACCAACGCCTGGCCGGTGTAGCCAAACAGCACAAACAACACCAGCAACGCACAGCCAACCCCGGTAAAAAACCCGATGGACTGGCGAAACCTGCCGGTCAACCCGGCGTTCAACGCCATGAAATTCACCGGGCCCGGGCTGTACATCACGCTGAAGGCGTAGAGAAAAATATCCATCGCTGACCTCTGCTGTCGAATGAGGCGCGAGTCTACGTAGGGGCGTGAAAACCCTCTTGTACGATTGTGTTTGAACACAATGCCAGCCGGTGCATGCCATTCGTTCAGCACGAGCAAGTCCACTCTGGGCATGACGTGCTCATCAATAAGAAGGCGTCTGCTTCAAAGCGGCTCAATCGCGACGAGAGAAAATGGAGAGGTGTTTCAACCGCTGTAAATCTAAATAGCCGCTTGATATCATTGTGCCTTTATCCATTCGTTCAGGCAGTGCGAAAAAGTCGGACGATGCTGATCCTCTGCATCGCTGGCTAGCCGGCCTCACACCTGTGTTAACTGACATCAATACAAGGATGCATCATGAGCGGTGTCATGACAAAACTGATCAAAAATATAGAAGACTCTGTAGAAACAGGGTCCCCGCCGTTCATTACTTACCTGATCGGAAACAACGGAACCGGGAAAAGCCGATTACTTGCCAATATTTGTGACCATTATGAAAAATCGACCACCACCAAGGTAAAATCGGTTCTTTGCGTGACCAATGCGGTCAGTGACAGATTTACGTTCACCCATGGTCGTAAACGACGCTACCTGGGTGCAAGGGCCGTCGGCAACGCGATTTTCCTAAGTTCTCTGGATCGTGAGATCGCCAAATACCTGATCCAGGGGATAAAACCGGGAAAAATGGCGTTTTTACGAACATTGACTGATTCTTTAAAACTCAAGTTTTCCATTCAGTTTCCCGCGAGCATCAAAAACAAAATCACCAGTACGATGCTCTCCGAAACCATTGACAACCGAAAACTAAAGAACACACAAATCAATAAGCTATTTACCGCTATTGAAAGAAAATGGCTTGCGAAAACGATCAGCGATGACGTGTTTATAGACAAGTTAACCATTCCAGAAGCGGCGATTCTCAAGACCTATATCGACCTTAATCCCGAGGTAGTGGTTTATGCGTGGACGGGCCAGAACCCACTTAAATATTCCGACTTGAGTTCAGGCGAGCAAAACAGAATTGCCACGGCGTTAAAAATAATTGCCAATGCGGAAAACAATTGCCTGGTCCTCATCGACGAACCTGAAATCAGTTTGCACCTCAAGTGGCAAATGGAGTTTCATGCCTTCATGACCCAAATCATGGAGAACTATAAGAATTATCATGTCTTAATCGCCACCCACTCTCCCGTGATTGTGTCAGAAGCCGCCAAAGATAACGAAACGGACGCCATCATTGTCCTCAACGCTCAAAGCAATCGTTCAGTGACGTCCGACCAACAACTTGAGTTTATCGGCTACCGGGCGGCAACCTCCGAAAATATAAATAGTTGCGACGGCCTCACCCTCGACCTGTTTGATACGGCGACCTACAACACCAAAGCCATTGATCAGGCCATTGCAGAAGCGATCCTCGATGCCTCCGAGCCCGCACACAACGTCGAACGTGAAATTAAAAGACTCACCGAACTGCTGAATAAAAATGGGATGCCCGACGAGAAGAGGCACACCATCAACGAAGCCATTTCTCTGATTCGACGACACTTCCAAGGGGCGCCCCAATGATCTCTCTAGCCGACGCCTCGAGCGCTACGGTCATAACACACCTGGAACGTTTAGTTGCCGACGATATGATGACGGCCGTAGAGGCCTGGACCTGCTATTCCAATCCCAAAAAAACACACAAGTTTAAAAAGCTGTCCTGGCGCCTGAGCGAGTCGGAAGCCTCCAGCATGGAACGGCTCATCACTGCCGTACGTATGACCTTAAAAAAACGAATCAACAAACGCTGCGCCTACTGCAAGCGACCCATGGGGCAACACGGAAAATCCTGGAACATAGAGCACATCGCCGGAAAAACCAAATTCCCCGAAAAAATTTTTTCACTCGAAAACCTTACCTATGCCTGCATGGACTGCAATCTCGTAAAAAACAATACCGTCGACCGAAAAAATCCTTACGTATTCGACATTATCGATCCCAATTCGACAAACTTTAAATATGGCGACCACTTAAAGTTTTTCCAATTATCGACTGAACACATACACATCCTTAAATACGAAGCCATTTCGCCATCAGGACAGTCCACCTACACCAAACTGAAACTCAACATGCTGGAGCACCTGGAAGTACTGAACAGTCTCAGCGCCTCCACTCGCCAGCTTAATGACAGGATTGACGAATTGCTTTACACCCTTACCCAACGCCAAAACAACGTTGAAGTTGCAGAATTTCTACATGATATAAAATTGAAACTGGCGCATGTTCAGTAGTAACAACGCGGCGCTCAGCTGACGTTTAACGTCTGGAAGAGGTTTGCTCAGTCAATCAACCCCTGCGCATCATAAAAAGGATACGGCCCCGGGTACTCGCCCAACACCGCCGTGTGGCTGACCACCCCCTGCCCCGGTGCCCAGCGATGCAGCAGATACCCCGCCGGTTCCAGGTTGAAATGCGCGGGCGCTTGCACCTGCAGGTCCAGCACGATCTGGTGCGACGTGCCCGGGCACACGCAACACAGGCTCCCCCCGAACCGGCGCTGCATCGGCCGGTGCAAATGCCCGCACAGCACCCGCTCTACGTGCGGGTGAGCGGCGATGACCTGCTCAAAAGCCGCCGCATTGATAAAGGGCTCGCGGTCCATGTGGCCAATGCCGCTGATAAAGGGCGGGTGGTGCAGGATCACCAGCGTCGGCACTGCGGGGCGTGTCGCCAGGCGGGCGTCCAGCCACTGTAACTGGCTGTCCAGCAACTGCCCGCCGTGGCCGCCGGGGACGGTCGAGTCCAGCCCGATCAGGCGCAGTGGGTAGTCATCCACCACCCAGTCCAGCGGCGCGTCGGCCGACAGCGGCAAATACGCTTGATCGGCAAACGCCTCCAGCAAATGCTCGCGGCTGTCGTGGTTGCCCGGCACCAGGTAGTACGGCATCTGCAAGCGCTCAAGCTCGGGGCGCAGCACCGCGTATTCATCGGGGCGGCCAAAGTCCACCAGGTCGCCGCTGATGACCACGATGTCGGGCTGCGGGTAACGGGTGTTCACGTGTTCGACGGCACGGCGCAGCGCGCCCAGGGTATCGACCACGCCGTAGGTCAGGCGCTGGCCGGCTTTAAGGTGCAGATCGCTGATCTGCGCAACAAGAAACGGACGATTCGACATAGGTTCTCAAACAGGCAGGGTGAACAACAGGTGCGGCGCAACGGCCAGGGCCAGCGGTGCGCCGACGGCGTAAGACGTGTCGTCGCTGCTGTCCACCAGCAGCGGTTGCGGGCCGCCCACGTCCACCAGCAGGCGGCTTTGCGGCCCTTGGAAAAACTGCGCCACCAGGCGCCCGTGCAGGTGCCCTTCGCCCTCCATCACCTGCAGGTGCTCGGGGCGGCAGTACAGGGTGGTGGGCTGCGTGGGCGCGTGCCACGGCAGTTCGCCGCCGTACACTTTGACGCCGTGGGCGCTGCGCTCGAGCACCGTGAAGGCATTCAGGTTGCCGACGAACCCTGCGACGAAGCGGCTGGCCGGTTGTTGGTAAATGTCGCGGGGGCTGCCCAGTTGCGCCACGCGGCCCTTCTCCATCACCAGGATGCGATCGCCCAATGCCATGGCCTCGCCCTGGTCGTGGGTGACAAAGACCGCGGTGATGCCCAGGCTGCGCAGCAACGTGTCCAGCTCGCTACGCAGGCGTTCGCGCAACTGCGCGTCCAGCGCTGCGAGGGGTTCGTCCAGCAACAGCACCTTGGGGCGTGGCGCCAGCGCGCGGGCCAGGGCCACCCGTTGGCGCTGGCCGCCGGAGAGTTCGTGGATGCGGCGGGCGCCGTGCTGTTGCAGGCCCACCAGTTCCAGCAACTCGTCGCAGCGCTTGTTGCGCTCGGCGGGCGCCATGCCGCGAATCTTCAGGCCGTAGGCGATGTTGCCGGCCACATCGAGGTTGGGAAACAGCGCGTAGTTCTGGAACACCATGCCCACGTCGCGCCGCTCGATGGGCAAGCGGGTCACGTCACGCTCGCCAAAAAACACCTGGCCCGCGTCCGGGCGCTCAAGGCCTGCGATCAGGCGCAGGGTGGTGGTTTTGCCGCAGCCGGACGGGCCCAGAATCGCCAGGGTTTCGCCGCCCTCGATGGTCAGGTTCAGGTCCTGCACGGCAACGGTGCCATCGGCGAACGCCTTGCGGCAGCCTTGCAGGCGGATAGTGATTGCGGTCATCGACGCTCTCCACGGGACAGACGGGCACTGATGGCCTGCAGCGCGATCAGCAGCGGCACGATCATCAACAAAAAGATCAGGGTGTAGGCGCTGGCGATTTCCAGGCGCGCCGAGGCGTAGCTGTCGGCCAGGCCTACGGGCAGGGTCTTGGTCAGCGGCGTGTGCAGCATCCAGGTCAGGTTGAACTCACCCAGTGACAGCGTCACCACCATCAACACCCCGGCCAGGATGCCCGCGCGACAGTTGGGCACCACCACGCTGAAAAATCGCCGCAAGGGCCCGGCGCCCAGGCTGGCCGCGGCCTCTTCCAACACCGGCAGTTGCTGGCGTTGCATCACCGCCATCACCGGGCGCACCAGGAACGGCAAGGTGAACAGCACATGGCCCACGAGAATGAACAGCCAACTGCTGCGAAACCCGCCGAACTGGCCGTAGGTCAGCAGCAGCGCCAGTGCGCTGGCAAGGCCGGGCATGGCCACCGGCAGCACCATCAACTCTTCAAAGGCGCGGCTCAGGCGGTTGTTCATCCGCACCAATGCATAGGCCGCCGGGACGCCGATCACACAAACGCACAGCGCACACGCCAGCGCCAGTTGCAGCGACAGCCACACGGTGGGCGAATAGGCCTGCCACACCTGGGCCAGCCAGTCGAACGTGAGCCCACTCGATAGCCCCACAAAAAAGTTGCGCGTCAGCCCCACCAGCAATGACATCACCACCGGCACCAACATGAACGCGCACACCAGCAAGGTGAACAGCAGTTGCAGCACAAACAGCGATGAGCGCTTCACAGGACCGTCCCCGCGTTTTTCACCAGCCGCCGCGTGAGCAGCAGCACCGCCCAGGTCAACCCGCCCAGCGCCACCGACAGCGCCGCCGCCACGGCAAAATTGGCGTAGTTGGTGAACACGTTGTAGATCGCCACCGGCGTGACGTTCAACTGTGTGCCCAGGGTAAAGGCGGTGCCGAAGGCGCCCATGGCCGTGGCAAAACAGATGGCCCCGCACGACGCCAGCGCGGGCGCCAGGCCCGGGATGATCACGTCGCACACCACCCGCCAATGCCCGGCGCCCAGGGAGCGCGCCGCTTCTTCAAGGCTGCGGTCGAGGCTTTCGCAGGCAGCCATCACCGTGAGAATCACCCGAGGGATCGAAAAGTACAGGTAGCCGACAAACAGCCCCGCCAGCGAATACGCAAAGATCCAGCGCTCACCGGCCAGGTGCAGGCCCAGCGAGGCAAACAACCCTTGGCGCCCCGCCAGCAGAATCACCAGGAAACCCACCACCACACCGGGAAACGCCAGCGGAAAGGTGAGCAACGCCACCAGCGCCGAACGCCCGAAAAACCGCTGGCGGGCGAGAAACACCGCAGCAACGCCCCCCACCACCAGCGCGGCAAACGTCACCAGCAGCGCCAGTACGCAGGTCTGCACCAGGCTGCCCAGGTACAGGCCGCTGCTGAGCACTTGCCAGTAACCGCTGCCGCTGGCGTCGCGGCTCTGCCCGCCGAGCATCACCAGGTGCGCAAGCGGCAACAGCCAGAACGCCAGCAGCACCGCAAAGGCCGGGGCCAGGGCCCAGGAGGCGTGTCTGGGCACTTACTTGACCTCACTCAGGTAACGGGCGGCGAAGGCTTCCTGCACGTCGGCCATTTTCTGGTAGTCCACCACGCCTGCGCGGGCGTAGTCGGCGTCTGGCAGGAACTGCGCGGCCACCTCGGCAGGCATCGGCACCGGGCGCACCGGGCGCAGGTAGGCCTTGGCCCACAACGCCTGGCCTGCATCGGACAGCACAAAGTCCAGCACTTTTTCGCCATTGCCACGGTGCGGCGCGTTCGCCACCAGGCTCATCACGTAAGGCACGCTGATGCTGCCCTCTTGCGGGATCACAAAGGCCACGTTGGCGTTGTCTTTATAGCGGGCGCGGTAGGCGTTGAAGTCGTAGTCCACCAGAATCGGCAACTCGCCCGACAGGACCCGCGCGTAAGCGGTCTGCTTGGGCACGATGGGCGCGTTTTTCGCCAGCTTCTGGAAGTAGTCGATGGCCGGGGCGAAGTTGTCGAGGCTGCCGCCCAGGGCGCGGTTGATCGCCACGGCGGAGACGTAGCCGACAAACGCGCTGGACGGGTCCAGGTAGCCGACCATGCCTTTGTATTCGGGCTTGAGCAGGTCGGCCCAGCCCTGCGGCACCGGCAAGCCGCCCAGGGCGTCCACGTTGACCATGATGCCCAAGGTGCCGGAGTGGATCGCGAACCAGTGGCCCGCCGGATCTTTCAACCCGGCCGGGATCTGCTCCCACCCCTTGGGTTTATAACCGTCCACCACCCCGGCTTTTTGCGCCTGCAGGCCAAAGGTCACGCCGTAATACACCACGTCGGCCACCGGCGCGGCCTTCTCGGCCACCAGTTGGGCCAGGGACTGGCCGGAGTTCTTGTTGTCCAGCGGCACTTGCACGCCGGTGCTCGCGTTGATCGCCTTGAGCTGGGTGCCCCAGTCGGCCCAGTCCGGCGGGCAGTTGTAGCAAATCGCCGTCTCGGCGGCCTGGGCCAGGCCCGCCGCGCCGCACAGTAACAGCGTCGCCAGGGTTTTACGGAACGCGTTCATCAGGTGTCTCCTCAAGGGGTTGGGTGCTGTCGCCCGGCCGAATGTGGCACGGCAGGCAATGGGAAACCGGGGCCTGCCCGGCGATTTGCGCCAGCAGTTGGTCGATCACGGTGTGGGCCAGTTGCGCGATGGGCTGCACCACGCTGCACAGCGTCGGGTGCATCTGGGTGCCCAGGGCAATGCCGTCAAAGCCCATCACCGACAACTGCCCCGGCACGCTCCAGCCGTTGCGGCGCAGCTCGGCGATCAGGCTGATGGCCAAAAAATCGTTGGAGCACACCAGCGCGGTGGGCGCGTGCGGGCCCTGTAACAACGCGGCGATGGCAGCGAACTCGGCCTGGGTGTGGTCGGGCATTTCGATCACCGGCATGCGGTGTTCGCCCATGGCATCGCAGTACCCGGCGTAGCGCAGCCGGGCACGGTCGGACTGCAACGCCGGGCCCGCCACCATGCCGATGCGCCGGTGCCCGGCGTCCAGCAGGTAGCGGGTGGCCAGGGCCATGCCGGCGCGGTTGTCCACCGAAACGGCGCTGTGGTCGGGGTTGTCGGGTTGGTGGTAGGCCAGCACAAAAGGCGTTTGCTCGGTGGCCAGGCTGTCGAGCACGCTGTTGCTGTGCGCATCGGTGACCGTCAGCACGAGGCCGTCGACCCGCTGGCGCAGCAGTTCTTCCACCACCACGCTTTCGCGCTCGCTGCTGTAGTCGGTGGTGGCCAGCAGCAGGCTGTAACCGCGCAGCCGCGCCGCCCGTTCCATGGCCTGCACCTGTTCGGCGAACACCGGGTTGAGCAGGTTGGGCACCACCACGCCAATCAACCGCGTGGTTTGCAGGCGCAACTGGCGGCCCAGCAGATTGGGACGAAACCCCAGCTCGCGGGCCGCCGCGAACACCTGCTCGCGGGTGGCCGGGCGCACCTGTTCAGGGGAGGCAAACGTGCGCGCGGCGGTGGCACGCGACACCCCGGCCAGCCGGGCGACGTCTTTTAAGTCAGGCATTGTGGCTCGCTTGAGATCGATCTCATTGGCGAGGACAGTACCGGGGCAATGTGTCAGTGCCGCGATGAAGCGATGACGGTTTGATGTCAGCCCGGCGCTTGTAAAAAACCGCCGTTATGCCTAGCTTATGCGCCCCTCGTTCTGCGCTCTCAGGCCTTTTCCCCATGATGTTGCGTTTTCGTCCTGCCGTTTGTTCGCGTTTGCCCCTCGACCTGTTGACCCTTGGCCTGCTGCTCAGCGGCAGTACGCTGGCCGCCGAGATCGAACTGCCAGCGGTGAAAGTCCAGGGTCAGGACGAGTCCGGTTATCAAGCCGCCACGGCCTCGGTGGCCGGTTTTAGCGAAGCGCCGCTGGTGGACACGCCCGCCTCGATCACGGTGATCAACGCCGCCTTGATCAAGGACCAGCAAGCCCGCCTGCTCAGCGAAGTGCTGCGCAACGACGCCTCGGTGGGTGACAGCTACGCGCCCGTGGGCTACTACGAGAACTTCGTGGTGCGCGGTTTTTCCCTCAATGCCGCCAGCAGCTACAAAATCAACGGCCGCACCATCACCGGCGAGCAGAACGTGGCGCTGGAGAATAAACAGCAGGTGGAAGTGCTCAAGGGCCTGGCCGGCCTGCAAAGCGGGATCAGCGAGCCCAGCGGCGTGATCAACTACATGACCAAGCGCCCGGAAGATGTGCGCTCGGTCACCGTGTCCACCGACGACCGCGGCAGCGGGTATGTGGCCACCGATGTGGGCGGCTGGTTTGGCAGCGAGCAGCAATTTGGCCTGCGCGCCAACGTGGCCCATGAAGACCTCAACTCGTATGTGGAACACGCCAACGGCCAACGCGATTTCCTGTCGCTGGCCTTTGACTGGAACATCAGCCCCGACGCCGTGCTGCAACTGGACGCCGAATACCAGAACAAGGACCAGCGCTCAGTGCCGGGCTATCAGTTGCTGGGCGGCACCGAACTGCCGCACCACGCCTCGCCGAAAAAACTGCTGGGCCACCAGAGCGGCGCCCATCAGGTGGGCATCGATTCGCTTAACCTCAACGGTAAGTTCGAATACCGCTTCAGCGACCAATGGAAAGGCAGCATCAGCGCCTCGCGCAGCAAAGTGGTGATTGACGACTACAGCTCGTTTGCCTGGGGCGACCCGCAAGGGCTCACCAACCACTTCAGCCCCGAGGGCGATTACGGCCTCTACGATTTTCGCAGCCCTGACGACACCCGGCGCAACGACGAGATTCAGGCGGCCATGACCGGCCTGTTCAACACCGCAGGTCTGGGCCATGAGCTGACGTTTGGCACCAGCGCGTTCCGCCGGGTGGTCAACCAGCGCGACCCGATCAACGCCCTTATCGGCAGCGGCAACATTCACCTGGACCCGGACAGTTTTGCCCGCTACGACGGCCCGTTGAACGACAGCCACCGGCGCCTCGACAGCCGCCAGTACGGGCTGTTCGCCACCGACCGCATCCGCTTCAACGAACACTGGCAGACCGTGCTCGGCGGGCGCGAAGTGCGCCTGGATGAACAGGCCTTCGATGCCCAGGGCGACCCATCGCGCCATACCCAGCAATACGTGTTCTTGCCCCAAGCGGCGCTGATCTACAAGCCGGTGGAAAATGTGTCGCTCTATACCAGCTACAGCAAAGGCCTGTCGCTGGGCGGCCAGGCGCCCTGGTTTGCCCTCAACAGCCTTGAAACCCTGGCCCCGACCGTCTCCCGGCAACTGGAAGCCGGGGTGAAATACGACTGGCGCCGCATCAGCTTTGCCGCCGCCGTGTTCCAGACCCGCCAGGCCTACCAGTACGCCAAGCCGGATGGCGCGGGCAACTTCACCTACGTGCAACAAGGCCAGCAGAAAAATACCGGGCTTGAGCTGTCTGCCAACGGCTGGGCCACCTCCCGCCTGCAACTCGCCGCCAGCGTTGCGGCCATCCGCGCGCGGGTGACCAACAGCGGCACGCCCGACTATGAAGGGCACCAGGCGATCAACGTGCCTAACCTGCGCGCCAGCCTGTACGCCGACTACGCCCTGCCGTGGGTCGACGGGCTGGCCCTGCTGGGCGGCGTGCAATACAGCGCCAGCAAATACGCCGACCGCGTGGGCAATGTGTCAGCCGGGGGGTATTCGGTGGTCAACGTGGGCAGCCGCTATACCAACCGAATCGAGGGCTACGAGACGGTGCTGCGCCTGAGTGTCGACAACCTGTTCGACAAGCGTTACTGGCGCGATACCGGCGAATACCTGGGCGATGACTACCTGTTCCAGGGCGCACCCTTGACCGCCCGCTTGAGTGCCACGGTCAACTTCTGAGGTCGGCGCCCGCACCGGTGTGGGTGGGGCGTGCCAGCGCCCCTAGCCACCCGTGCGGCTGCGCAGCCACTGCAAAAAGCCCTTTTTGACCGGCACTACCGGCGCCTCTTGAGTCAGGCTTTGCGCCGCGTGCAGGCGAAAATCCAGCAGCGCCTTCATGGCCTCGCCGATGTCATGCCGCGCATCCAGGCACGGCTTGAGGTATTCCTGCTCGATGCGGTACAGGCTGCAAAAGGTCTTGGCGACGAAATCGGCGGGCACGCCCTGCTCAGACAAAATCCCGGCTTCACCGATCACCTCGCCCGGCCCCATTCGCCCGCCTTCGAACTTGTGCCCGGCCTTGGTCAAGATCACCGAAATCACCCCCGATTCGATGATGAACAAATGATCACTGACCTCCCCGGCCGGCAAAATCATGGCCCCGGCGCGGAAGGTTTGCAGGGTCATGTGCTGGCTGAAGGTTTCTTTCTCGTCCTGGCGCAGGGTCGAGAAAATAGCCGAGCTTTCCAGCAACGCCTTGGCCGGGGACACCGCAGGCGGCGGGGCCGCTTCGGCGGTGGACAACAAGCTGACCCCGGCGGCCTGCAAATGCCGGAACGCCAGGTCATACAGCTGGTTGCGCACCTCGCGCTTGACGCCCATGGCGGGCACAAACCCGCTGATCTCGTATTCCACCCCGCCACTGGCGGACGTCTTGAACGCCACGCTGGGCGCCGGTTTTGCCAGCAGCGGCCGGCAGCCCTGCATCGCCCGCTCCAGCGCTTCGATCACCGTTTGCGGCCGGGCGTGGGGGCTCACTTGCAGGCTCACCGACAGCCCGAACATGTCGGCCGGGCGCGAGAAGTTGATGATCTTGGCCTTGGCCGCCAGTGAGTTGGGCACGACCGCAATACTGCCCTGAGCGGTTTGCAGCCGCGTGGCGCGCCAGTCGATGTCGACCACCTTGCCTTCGGTGCCGTCAATGGAGATCCAGTCATCCACCTGATACGGCTTGGTGGTGTTGAGCACGATCCCCGAAAACACGTCGCTCAGGGTGCTCTGCAACGCCAGGCCGACGATGATCGCCACGGCGCCGGAGGTGGCGAGCACGCCTTTGACCGGCAGGTCGAGCACATAGGCCATGGCGGCGATGATGGCGATCAGGAAAACCACCGCGCCGACCAGGTCCTGCAACAGGCTCCCGCCATGCCCGACCCGCTGCATCATTACCGCGCCCAACAGCACCGTGAGGGTGCGTGCGGCATACAGCCACCAGCCGATCTGCAGCGCGGTCGCCGCCAGGTGCAGCGGCACATCCTCAGGCCACGGCGCCACTTGCAAGGGGTTCATGCCTTCGTTGAACAGCAACGCGCTGAACCCGCCAAAAATGATCACCCGCATGGCCAGCCGCCAGCCGTTCGCGTTGGCGCTGACCAGCCGCCACAACAGGATGTCGACAAGTATCAGCGCCAGGGCGCAGAACATCGGGTGATCGGTGATAAGGGCGGGCATTCAGGCGGCTCCAGGACGAATGGCGTGAAGATCGCATGAAATGGGGATGAAAGGGAGTGATCGTTCCCACGCAAACGTAGGAACGATCAGACAGTCAAGCCGGCATCTGGCCGAACTGGCCGGACTGGACATCCACAAACGCCTGGTGGATCTCCTGTTCGGTGTTCATCACGAACGGGCCATGGCTGACGATGGGCTCGTCGATCGGCTCGCCGCTGAGCAGCAGCACCATCGCGTCGTCGTTGGACGCAAGCGACAGCTGGTCGCCATCCCGCTCGAACAGCACCCACTGGCCCTGACGCGCCAGCTCGCCGCCGTTGACCTGCACCGTGCCCCGCAACACCACCAGCGCGGTGTTGCGCCCGTGGGGCAGGTCCAGGGTCAACGTCTTACCGGCGTTGAGGCGCAGGTCCCACACGTCAATCGGCGTAAACGTACGGGCCGGGCCCTGTACACCGGCAAACTCACCAGCGATCAGGCGCAGGCGCCCGGCGCCGTCCGGCAGGGGCAGCGAGGGAATATCACCGTCCAGGATCGTCTGGTAACCGGCCTCGCCCATTTTGTGCCGGGCTGGCAGGTTGACCCACAACTGCACCATTTCCAGGGCCCCGCCTTGGCGGGCGAAGGCTGCGGAATGGAACTCCTCGTGAAGAATGCCCTTGGCCGCGGTCATCCATTGCACATCGCCCGGGCCGATGGTGCCACCGGCGCCGGTGGAATCGCGGTGCTCGACTTCGCCGTCGTAGACGATGGTCACGGTTTCAAACCCACGGTGCGGGTGCTGCCCCACCCCACGACGCTGGGTGGTGGGGGTGAATTCGGCCGGGCCTGCGTGGTCCAGCAACAGGAATGGGCTGATGTGTTTGCCCAAGGTGTCGTAGGAAAACAGGGTGCGGACCGGGAAACCGTCACCCACCCAGTGACCGCGTGGGCTGGTGTAAATGCCAATGATGTTTTTCATGGTGTTCCTCCACTGTGGATACACCTTAAATCTGTTGGCAATTTAACGCTAGACGGCAAAACCGGCCTTAATCGTCCCACCTATAGAACAATCAACGCACCGATAGCACCGCCACCCGCCGCTCGCGCAACACATGAAACGCCACAAACGCCGCCAGCGCGAAGCTGCCCTGCAACAGGATCATCGGTACAGCGCTGCCGTCCCGCAGGTGGCTCAACAGCATGCCGCTGAACGTAGCGCCAAACATTTGCGAAAAGCCCATGAGCCCCGCCGCCAGCCCGGCCCGGTGGGCGTTGGGCATCACCCCGCCGGTCACCGACCCCGGCAGTACCAGCCCGCCGCCCAGGGTCACCAGTGCAATGGGCAGGCTCAGGCCGAGCACCGACAACCCGAACAGCTCGAAAATCACCACGGTGCCAACCCCGCCTGCGGCGACCAGGCTCACACCAATGGCCACCACGCGCGCAGGCCCCAGGTGCATGATTTTGCGCCGGGTAAACACGGCCCCCACGATCAGCATCGACACCATCGCGCCAAAGACCACGCCGTATTGCGCGCTGCTCAGGCCCAGCAGGTTGATGTAGATCGCCGACGAGCCGGCAATCACTGAAAACATCGCGCCGTACGTAAGGGCCAGGGTCACGGCAAACGTGCGGTAGCCCCGGCCCTTGAGCAGGTCCAGGTATTGCCCGGCAAGGGTCTTCCAGTGGCCGGCCTTGGGGTCGAGGTTTTCATTGCTCTCACGGTAGAACAGCAGCACCGCGATCAGCGCGGCGGTGCCCAGGGTCAACGCCAACAGGACCGGTGCATGCCAGCCGCCCCATTTGACCAGCACCCCGCCAAGCATGGGCGACACCACAATGGCGCTGAGCATGCCAATGACCGTCAAGGCTAGCGCCGGGCCCGCCTCGGCTTTCCAGACGTCACGCACCACGGTGCGCGCCAACACCAGCGCGGCGCACGCGCCCAGGCCTTGCAGCACACGGGCGAAGATCAACTCGCCCATGCTGCTGACCAGCAACATGCCCAGGGTGGCAGCGACGTACAGCGCCAGGCCTGCGATCAACACCGGGCGCCGGCCGATGCGGTCCGACAAGGGGCCGAGCACTAATTGGCCCAGGCCAAAGGCCGCGACAAAGGCCGACAACGCCGCCAGCGCCGAACCGGGCGGCGCCATCAGGGCCTGCTCGATCGAGCCCAGGCCAGGGATGATCAGTTGGGTGGAGACTTCGCCCAGGGCGGTCAACACCACCAGCAGGCCTAACAATGTTCGCGAGGGAGTCGGGTAAGTCGACATACGGTTTTTCCGGGGCTGGATTAATTTATATTTCGACCATAATATGCGTAAAAAATTATGTCCATAATTTTTTGTACCCGTGACCCGGAGCCCAACATGAACCTTCTCCCCCTGCGTCTCTTAACGCCCCTGGCGCTCTTGATGCTGCTCAGTGGCTGCAACGGCAAGGCCGACCCCGTGGCCGATGCGCACGCCCCCCGCCCCGTCCTGGCCACCAAAGTGGAGGCCGCGGGCAACCTGCAAAGCGCCTACACCGGCGTGGTGGCGGCGCGCACCGAAAGCGACCTGGGCTTTCGGGTCGGCGGCAAAGTCATCGAGCGCAAGGTCGACCCCGGCCAGCACGTCAATAAAGGCGACACCCTGCTGGTGCTGGACATCGGCGACTTCGAACTGGCGCTGCGCTCGGCCAAAAACCGCGTCACGGCCGCCCAGGCGCAACTGCGCCAGCGCCGCGATGACGAAAACCGCTACCAGCGCCTGGCCAGTACCGGCGCGATCTCGCGGCAGATCTTCGACCAGTCCGCGACCAACCTGCGGGTGGCCGAAGCCGATCTGGCGTCGGCGCAATCGGATGCCAGCCAGATCGAAAACCGCCGCACCTATTCGATCCTGAAGGCCGACAGCGACGGGATCATCACCGATGTGCGCGTGGACCGCGGCCAAGTGGTTGCCGAAGGCCAGGTGGTGGCCCGCCTGGCCCATGACGGTGCCCGCGAAGCCATCGTCAACCTGCCCGAAAACCAGCGTGACCAGGCCTCGCAAAAGGCCCTGGCGTTTCCCTTCGACGCCCCCGAGCAAGCGGTGAGCGCGACCTTGCGCGAGTTGTCGGCCAGCGCCGATCCGGTCACCCGCACCTACCGCGCCCGCTACGTGCTGCACGGCGCCGTGGAGCGTTTTGCCCTGGGTTCGACCATCACCGTGCGCCTGCAAGGCAATGGCGAAGCGCAGCAGACCCGCGTGCCCATCGGCGCCCTGCAAGACACCGGCAAAGGCACCGGCGTGTGGGTGATTGGCGCCGACAACAGGGTCAGCTTCGCCCCGGTCACGGTGTTGAGCCTGGGCCAGGAAGACGCGGTGCTGGCCAGCGGCGTCAGCCCCGGCCAAGTGGTGGTCGCCCTCGGCGCGCACCTGCTGCACAGCGCTGACGCGGTGCTCCTGTTACCGGCCCAGGCACTGGCCCTCAACCGTCAGCAGGAACACTGAGCATGCGCGGGATCAACCTTTCTGAACTGGCCGTCAAACACCGGGCGGTCACGCTGTTTTTGATTATTGCGATCATCGCCTCCGGGGTTTTCGCCTTTGGCAAACTGGGCCGCGCCGAAGACCCTTCGTTTACCGTCAAAGTCATGACCGTCAACGCCGCCTGGCCCGGTGCCACGGCCCAGGAAATGCAGGAACAGGTGGCCGACCGCCTGGAAAAACGCCTGCAAGAGCTGGATTCCTACGACCGCGTCGACACCATCGCCCAGCCGGGCTTTGTGTCGATGCGCATCACGTACCGGGACTCCACGCGCCCCAGCGAGATCCAGGACCTGTTCTATCAGACCCGCAAGAAACTCAGCGACGAGGCGGCGAAGCTGCCCAAGGGCGTGATCGGGCCGTTTTTCAACGATGAATATTCCGACGTTTACTTCGCCCTCTACGCACTGGAAGCCCAGCACCTGCCCCACCGGCAACTGGTGCAAATGGCCGAAGACATGCGTCAGGGCCTGCTCAGCGTGCCGGGGGTGAAAAAAGTCAACATTCTGGGCGAACAGGCGCAGCGGATTTTCGTCGAGTTTTCCTACGAGCGCCTGGCAACGCTGGGCATCAAGCCCGAACAGATCTTCGCCGCCCTGGCCGCGCAAAACGCAGTGGCGCCTTCCGGGTTTGTCGAAACCGCCGGCGCCCGCGCCTATATCCGCATCGACGGCGCGTTCGACAGCCTGTCGCTGATCGAAAACGTGCCGCTGGAGGCCAATGGCAAGGTGTTGCGCATCGCCGATGTGGCCAGCGTCAGCCGCGGTTACGAGGACCCGGCCAGCTACCGCATCCGCCACCAGGGCGACCCGTCGCTGATGCTGGGCGTGATCATGGAAAAACACTGGAACGGCTTGCAGCTGGACAAGAGCCTCAAGGCCCAGGAAGCGAAAATCCAGGCTGAACTGCCGTTGGGCGTGAACGTTTCCAAGGTGTCCGACCAGGCCAAGAACATCAGCCTGGCGGTCAACGAATTCATGCTCAAGTTCTTTGTGGCGCTGGCGGTGGTGATGGTCATCAGCCTGCTGGCCCTGGGCTTTCGCGTGGGGCTGGTGGTGGCGGCAGCGGTGCCGCTGACCTTGTCCATCGTGTTTGTGATCATGCTGATGACCGGGCGTGAGTTCGACCGGATTACCCTGGGCGCGCTGATCATCTCCCTGGGGCTGTTGGTGGACGACGCGATCATCGCCATCGAGATGATGGTGGTCAAACTCGAAGAGGGCTTTGACCGCATCCACGCAGCCACCTTTGCCTGGAGCTCCACCGCCGCGCCGATGCTCACCGGCACGCTGGTGACCATCATCGGCTTTCTGCCGGTGGGGTTTGCGCGCTCCTCTGCCGGGGAATATGCCGGCAATATTTTCTGGATCGTCGGCTTTGCGCTGATTTCATCGTGGCTGGTGGCCGTGGTCTTCACCCCGTATCTGGGGGTCAAGCTGCTGCCGCACATCAAGCCGGTGCCGGGCGGGCATGCGGCGATTTACGCAGGCCGCCATTACCAGAAACTGCGCCGCCTGGTGACAGCCTGCGTGAGCCGGCGCTGGTGGGTGACCGGTTTGGTGATCGGTGCGTTTTTGTTGTGCGGCGTGGGCATGGGCGTGGTGAAGAAGCAGTTCTTTCCCAATTCAGACCGCTCCGAACTGATCCTTGAGGTGTACATGCCACCGGGCAGCGCCTTCAAGAGCACCGAGGCGGTAACCGCGCAGGTCGAGAAAGCCCTGCTGCAAGAGCCGCAAACCTTGATGGTCGACAGCTATGTGGGCGGCGGCGCGCCACGGTTTTTCCTGTCACTGAACCCGGAGCTGCCCGACCCGGCCTTCGCCAAACTGATCGTACAGACCCCCGATGCGCAAGCGCGGGACGCCTTGAAAAAACGCATGATGGCGCGCATTGTAGCGGGCGAATTCCCGTCGGCACGGGTGCGTGTGACCCAATTGGTGTTTGGCCCACCCGTGCCGTTCCCGGTGATCTTTCGCGTGTCCGGGCCCGACCTGAACGTGCTGCGCGGCCTGTCTGAAGACGTGCGCCAGGTGATGGCCGCCAACACGCTGACCAAGGATGCGTTTCTTGAATGGGGCGAGCGCACCAGCGGGTATCGCCTGGTCTTGGACCAGGACCGGCTGCGCCTGATGGGCTTTACCCCCGACCAGGTGAAATCCCAGCTCAACGCCCTGCTCAGCGGCAACCCCATCACCGAAGTGCGCGAAGGCAACCGCACCGTCTCCGTGGTGGCCCGCGCCCAAGGCAGCCAGCGTGAAAACCTCGGCAACCTGAACAACATGACGCTGACCAACAGCGCCGGAGTGTCGGTGCCGCTGGCGCAAGTCGGACACTTTCAGCCAGTGATGGAGGAATCGACCCTCAAGCGGCGCAACCGCATTCCTACCATCGAGGTGCGGGCAGACATCATCGACGGCACCCAGCCACCGGACGTGGAAATGTCGGTGTATGCCGACCTGCAACCGCTGATCGCCAAGTTGCCGGCGGGCTATCACATCGACATCGGCGGCCCGGTGGAAGAAAGCGTCAAGGCCAACGTCGCGCTGGGCGCGCTGTTCCCGATCATGATCCTGCTGACCTTGACCGTGATCATGTTCCAGGTGCGGTCCTTCGGGGTCATGTTCATGGTCTTCGCCACCGCCCCGCTGGGGTTGATCGGCGCGGTGCCGACCTTGCTGCTGTTCAACCAGCCGTTCGGTTTCAACGCGATCCTGGGGCTGATCGGGATTGGCGGGATACTGATGCGCAACACGCTGATCTTCACCGACCAGATCCGCCAGAACCGTGAACACGGCATGTTGATCCGTGAAGCGATCATCGAAGCCACGGTACACCGGGCACGCCCGGTCATCCTCACCGCACTGGCGGCAGCGCTGGCGTTTATCCCGCTGACGCTGTCGGTGTTCTGGTCTTCGCTGGCCTATGTGCTGATTGGCGGGGTGCTGGTGGGCACGGTGTTGACGCTGTTGTTCTTGCCAGCGCTGTGCAGTTTGGTGCTGGGCAAAGATAAGACCACCGCCACCGAACCAGCCTACCAACCTGCCGGATAACGCTGGCCTGTTTTCCGATGAGTCCCCTTCGCAGTCCTTCGCCTGATCAAACAGCGCGAGGGATTGCCGACGGACGTTGCGTTTAACGCCCGTTAGAAGGCGCCAGGCGCAACAAACACCCCCCGGCCCTCGTCGCCAAGGGCCAGAGGCCGCTCAACTCATCGTTTCGACAGTTCCATAATCATCCGGCTCAGCAGGTAAACCCGCGGCACGACACTCTCCACCTCGGCATATTCCTCCTCTGTGTGAATACCCCCGCCCACAATGCCGAAGCCGTCCAGCGTCGGCGTTCCTACCCCGGCTGACAAGCTGGCGTCCGCCGCCCCGCCGCTGCCTTCAATGGTCAATTTACGGCCCAGTTCGCCGTAGATGCCCTGGGCGATGGCGACCAGTTTGTCGCTCTCAGGCGTTTGCGGCATGGGCGGTAGCCCGCGGTGCAGGCTGGTGGTCACTTCGGTTTCGGGGATCAGCTTGTTCGCCGACACCCGCGCCAGGTCTTTCTCGATGCGGTCGAACTCTTCGGGCAATGCCGCGCGCACGTCGGCCTTGGCGGTGGCCTGGTCCGGGATCACGTTGACCCGGTCGCCGGCCTTGAGCACGGTGAAGTTGATGGTGGTCTTTTTCGCCTCGTCGCCCAACTGGCTCAGTTGCAGGATCTGGTGCGCCGCTTCCATCGCCGCGTTGCGGCCCAGCTCCGGCGCGACCCCCGCATGGGCCGACTTGCCCTTGACTTCGACCACGGCGGTGGCGCTGCCTTTGCGCCACACCACCAGACCGTCCGCCGGGCGGCCCGGTTCCAGGTTCAGGGTCACGTCATGGCCTTTGGCAGTGTTGCGGATCAATTCCGAAGCCGTCGCAGAACCGGTTTCTTCGCTGGCGTCGAGCAGGAAGGTGATCTGCGCAAAGTCGGTGAAGCCTTGGTCTTTCAGGACCTTGAGGGCATAGATACCGGCGACGATACCGCCCTTGTCGTCCATCACACCGGGCCCGTAGGCGCGGCCATCCTTGATATGGAACGGGCGCTCGGCGGCCGAGCCTTCCTTGAAGACGGTGTCCATGTGTGCCATCAGCAGGATCTTGGCTTTGCCGGTGCCTTTGAGGGTGGCGACCACATGGCTGTTGTTGGCCACGCTGTCGGGCACCTGTTCGATGCTGAAACCCAGCTGCTTGAGCTCATCGATGGCAATGTCCCGCACTTGGGTCAGGCCCGGCTCGTAACCCGAGCCCGAATCGATGTTCACCAGGCGCTCCAGCAGTTTCAGGGCATCGGCCTTGTACTGTTCGGCACTGGCCTGGATCTGTTTGTGGGGTTCGGCGGCAACCGCCGGCAGTGTGAGGGACAACGTCAGGGCAGCGGCCAGAACCGTGCGGGAAAAAGAGAAGAGCATGAACCGATCCTTGTTTTTGTTGGGTAGGTAACGGCACACCCTACCTGACAAATCCCGATTTGTTGATCCTCGATGACGCCTCGCACGGCACGCTCAGGAAAAGCCCCGCGCCAGCATCAATGCCACGCCCAGCAGCAATACCGCCGTGGCCCGCTGCAACAGAATGCGCCGCCGTGGGTTTTCCAGCACATGCTTGATGCGCTGGCCGAAGTAGCAGTACAGGCAGCCGCTGGCGAACTGCAGCAGCAGGAACGTCAGGCCCAGGATCGCAATGTCGTTGGTCGCACTGCCCTGCCCCATCGCGACAAATTGCGGGAACACCGTGCTGAACAAAATGATCGCCTTGGGGTTGGACAAGCCGGTCAGCAGGCCTTTGGTAAACAGGCTAAGGGCGTTTTCCGGCGCCTGGTCGGCCGGGCCGATCTGCATCCCGCCGCTGGTCCACTGCTTGTAGGAGAGGTGAAGCACATAGGCCACGCCGACCACCTGAATGCCCCGGCTAATCAGCGGGTAATCCCTGATCAACTCAGAAAAGCCCACGGCAAAAATCAGAATCGAGAGCAGGTAGGACACGCTCGCGCCGAGCTGGGCCGGCAATGAGCGGAGCAAGCCGTCCTTGAGGCCAAGGCTGAGCAACAGCAAGGTCATGGGGCCGGGGCTGAACGCAAGCGTGGT
Organism: Pseudomonas sp. SDO5215_S409; assembly: GCF_054071325.1. Classification (NCBI taxonomy): domain Bacteria; kingdom Pseudomonadati; phylum Pseudomonadota; class Gammaproteobacteria; order Pseudomonadales; family Pseudomonadaceae; genus Pseudomonas; species Pseudomonas sp. SDO5215_S409. The sequence continues at coordinate 192,714 of NZ_JBSVWN010000003.1, forward strand.
GCATAACAACAGGAAATACAGGAACGAAGACAGGGTCAGTGCGCTGGCCATGGCGTGGGATTTCATCGCAAAAGAAAAGGTGACGCAGTCTAGAGCGGCGTATCGTGTCGTCGGCAGGTAAACTCCACCGATATTCCGGCAGACTTTACCGGCAAAGTTTTCGGCAAACTTCAAGGACGCTCCCATGCCCATCCCCATGATCGACTTCCACGACCGCGCCCCCAAGGTGCAACAAATCGTTGATGCCCTGGCCCGCGCCATCGAGAGCGGCGAACTGGCGGCCGGGAGCAAGTTGCCGTCGGTGCGGGTGTTGGGCGAGCAATGGCGTGTCGGCAAGTTCACCCTCAATGAGGCACTGGACCGTTTGCGCGGCCAGCACCTGCTGACCTCAAGCCAGGGCAGCGGGCATTTTGTCGCCAGCAGCCTGACACAACCGTCTTCCAGCAACTGGGTCGACCTGCTGCCCCAGGACCTGCTCAGCGTGTTGCGTCGCCCGATGGCCTTTGCCCAGGGCGACTTGCGCCCCGGCGGCGGCCACTTGCCCGAAGACTGGCTGGACACCGATGCCCTGCGCCAGGCCATGCGCAGCGCGGTGCGCTCACCCACCCTGCGCATTGCCCCACTGGGCACACCGGCGGGCTTTCTGCCGCTACGCCAGGCCTTGCAGCACAAACTGCGGGGCGAAGGCCTGGCGGTGCCGATGGAGCAAATCATCACCACCCCCAACACCGTGCAGGGCCTGGACATGCTCATGCGCCTGCTCGTCCGGCCCGGCGACACCGTGTTGCTGGACGCGCCGTGCTACTTCAACTTCCACGCCAACCTGGCACTGCACGGGGTCAAGGTGGTCACCATTGAACGCCGCCCCACCGGGCTCGACCTTGGCGCGCTGGAGCAACTGCTCGCCGAACACCGGCCCAGCCTGTACCTCACCACCAGCGTGTTGCATAACCCCACCGGCCATTCCTTCAGCCCCGGCCAGGCGTTCAGCCTGTTGCAACTGACGCGCCAGTATCACTGCCACATCATCGAAGACGACCTTTACGCCGACCTGCACCCCAACCCGCCGCCCCGCCTGGCGTCCCTGGCGGGGCTTGAGCAGGTGACCTACCTGTCGGGCTTTTCGAAAACCCTCACCGCCAACGCGCGGGTGAGCTACGTGGTGGCCGCGCCCCAATTGGCCGCCAACCTGACCAATATGAAGCTGATGAGCGGCGGCCTGACGTCCGAGCTGTTCGAGCAAGTCGTCTACCGCCTGCTCAGCGAAGGCAGCTACGCCAAGCACCGCAAGCGCATGGTGCAGCGTCTGCTGCAAGCGGGCGGCCGGGTGGAGCAATGGTTGCGGCGCGCAGGGTGTGAACTGCCGATGGGGTATGAAGGCGGGATGTTTATCTGGGCGCGCTTGCCGACGGGGGTGGATGCCAATCGCCTGGCCGAGGCCGGGCTCGCGCAGGGCGTGGTGCTGGCACCCGGGGCGTTGTTTGGCTACACCGCCGCCCAGCCAGGTTTCATGCGCTTTAACGTGGCGCACAGCGACCAGCCCCTCGTCAGGCAGGCGATTGAAACGTTACTGCGTGAAGGGGCGCAGACTCAGGGCTTGGCCCGCCCCTTGAGCATTCCATGATTGACCAACAAGGTCCGCATCGCATTGCGGGTCACCCCCAGCAACTGCGCGGCGCGTAACTGGTTAAACCCACAAAACGCAAACGCCTCCCGCACGATCAGGTCTTCGATGTCGTGCAACAACGAGTCCCCCGGCACCTCGAACAACCGCAACAGTTGCTCGCGCACCACGTCCTGGGGAATACGCGGCGCGCCGTTGTTGGCGCTTGCGTGCATAGCGCTCAAGCCTGCGGAAAACTTGAGGTGCGAAGGCATGATCGGTTTGTCACCGGCCACCAGCAAGGCCAGGTGCACAACGTTTTCCAACTCGCGGATATTGCCCGGCCACGGGTAGTCCAGCAGTGCCTGGGTGGCGGATTCGGACAGCATCGGCTCGGCAATCTTGAGCTTGGCGCTGTACAGGCGACGAAAGTGTTCCACCAGCGGCAGGATGTCCAGAGGGCGTTCACGCAACGGCAGCACCTGCACCTGCGCGACGTTGACCCGGTAAAACAGGTCGAGGCGAAAATTGCCCGCCTCCACCGCCTGTTCCAAGTCGATGTTGGTGGCCGTCACCAGGCGGATATTGATCTTGACCGGCTTGCGCGAGCCCACCCGCACCACTTCCTGCTCTTGCAGCACGCGCAGCAACTTGACCTGCAGCGGCAGCGGCAAATCGCCGATTTCATCCAGAAACAAGGTGCCGCCGTCAGCCTCTTCAAACCAGCCGATTCGCCGTGAAGACGCACCGGAAAACGAGCCGGCCTCGTGGCCAAAAAACTCGCTCTCGGCAAGGCTTTCGCTGATGGCGCCGCAGTTCACCGGCACAAACGCACCGGTGCGCCCACTGGCGGTGTGAAGGTAACGGGCGACCAATTCCTTGCCGGTGCCGGTTTCGCCGTTGATCAATACCGGCACATCGCCGGGGCCGACGCGCTGTAAAAACTCGAGCAACTGCAACGAGCGCGGGTCGGCAAACACCAAGGCCTTGGCGCGAATCGACAGCGGGTCCTTTTCGCCCTGGGGCAAGGTCAGGACAGGCGTGGGTTGCCCGTGGGGACGGTTCATGAACAAGGGTTTCCGGCGGCAAGAATAGAAAGACGATGCGCAACTTTACGCAGCCCTTCATATAACCAGAAATATTAAAAATTCATTAGCACATAACCTAACGCTAGCTCACCACAGGCCCGACGCCCGCGTCTGCGGGGCCATCGGGCCCGGTGACCCTAGGTGGCTGCATGGCCCGTGCGGGCTTCCTCCAACAGCGCCTGGATGACTTTTTCCTGGTTCTCGTAACGCCCTTCGCCAAAATGGCTGTAGCGCACTTTGCCGGTGGCATCAAAAAAGTAATGCGCGGGCCAGTACTGATTGTCGAACGCGCGCCAGATCTTGTAGTTGTTGTCGATGGCCACCGGGTAGTCGATGCCCAGTTTCTTGACCTGATCGCGCACATTGCCGATGACTTTTTCAAAGGCATATTCGGGGGTGTGCACGCCGATCACTACCAGCCCGTCCTTGGCGTACTTCTTCGCCCAGTCATTGACATAAGGCAGGCTGCGCTGGCAGTTGATGCAGTCAAAGGTCCAGAAATCCACCAGCACCACTTTGCCCTTGAGCTGTTCGGGTGTCAGCGGCGGCGAGTTGAGCCACGCGACGGCGCCGGTCAGCGGCGGCATTTGCGTGAATGCGTCGGCGCGTGCCTGGTTGACCAGGTAGTCCACGGTTTTGGGCACACCGGCCAGCAGCGCCACCACCAGGCCCAGGCCCGCCAGTACGCTGAGTGTTTGCCGACGATCGCTGCGGCGCAGCAGCGTTCGCCAGCGATGGAGAGAAGCGCGTAGCGTCATGGCGTCACCTTGAGGTCTGGGGCGTTGGCGCGCGTTTGCGCCCGGCATTTTCGGCAAGCGGTGTGAGCTGGAAGCAGGTTTCGCTGCCGGTGAGTTTCTTTGCGGTGGACGCGTTCACATCCGCCGCCACACCGGCCATGGAAAAAGCCAGGGCACTGAGCAAGCTGTTGAGGGGTTTCATGGGCGCGCTCCTCAGCTGCCTTCCAGGCAATTGCTGGCGAATTTGCGGTAGTCGAGCACATGGCTCTGGCCTTGGGCGTCGAGGTAGGTCAGGTGCGAATTGACGATGCTGCACAGCGGGCCGCTGCTGGCGTCTTCGCTGATCGACACGACCTGGTGGATGTCGGGCGACGGGGTGTTGGCCTGTGCCGCCAGGGTAAAGGCACTCAAGGCACACAACAGCAGGGCGGATTTGATCTTCATGGCAGTTCCTCAGGGGGTTCAAAAAGGGCCGAGGCAGATCACCTCGATGGGGCTTATTTGAACCGCGCGAGGTATCCCCAATGTGTCGGAAACCGCCACAGTCAAATCCCAACGTATCCGGCACGCCTGCGGATACACAGCGATACACGGCAAGGCTTTTTTACCTCGGTGTGTATCTCGGCAGCGCCAGATACACTGCAATACAAAGGGCACAAGGCAAGGCCGCCGTCAGTGGCTAGACTGCGCAGCAATCACTTTTCAACGAGGAAGGCAGCATGGATCACGTCGATCACATCCTGATTGTCGATGACGACCGGGAGATCCGCGAACTGGTGGGCAACTACCTTAAGAAGAACGGCCTGCGCACCACCGTGGTCGCCGATGGGCGCCAGATGCGCAGTTTCCTGGAAACCACTCCCGTAGACCTGATCGTGCTGGACATCATGATGCCCGGCGACGACGGCTTGCAGCTGTGCCGCGAACTGCGGGTGGGCAAGCACAAAGCCACGCCGATTCTCATGCTCACCGCACGCAACGATGAAACCGACCGCATCATCGGCCTGGAAATGGGCGCCGACGACTACCTGGTCAAGCCCTTCGCCGCCCGCGAACTGCTGGCACGCATCAACGCGGTGCTACGCCGCACGCGGATGCTGCCGCCCAACCTGGTGGTGAGCGAAAGTGGTCGGCTGATCCGCTTTGGCCGCTGGCGCCTGGACACCACCGCCCGCCACCTGCTCGACGAAGACGACACCCTGATCGCCTTGAGCGGCGCCGAATACCGGTTGCTGCGCGTGTTCCTCGACCACCCCCAGCGCGTCCTCAGCCGCGACCAGTTGCTCAACCTCACCCAAGGGCGGGACGCCGACTTGTTCGACCGCTCCATCGACCTGCTGGTGAGCCGCCTGCGCCAACGCCTGCTGGACGACGCCCGCGAGCCGGCCTATATCAAGACCGTGCGCAGCGAAGGCTATGTGTTTTCGCTGGCGGTGGAAATCCTCGGTGACGCGGTATGACCTTCACCCTTCGCCGCCCGCGCACCCTGGCGGCGCAACTGTCGCTGATCTTTATCGTGAGCCTGCTGTGTGCCAACGCGCTGTCGTTCAGCGCGCAGTTCTACGAGCGCTACATGACCGCGCGCACCGTGATGCTGGGCAACCTCGAAAACGACGTGTCCACCTCCATCGCCATCCTCGACCGCCTGCCCGCCGCCGAACGCCCCGACTGGCTCGGGCGCCTGAACCGCAACGCCTACCGCTACCTGCTCAACGCGGGCGAGCCCGGCCAGCCCATGGCCAGCGACGACGTGCCCATGGCCGCGACGTCCATTGCCGACGCCCTGGGTGACCGCTACACCCTGACGTTTCGCGACATCCCGGGCCTGCAACAGCACTTCCAGGCTCACTTGACCCTGGCCGACGGCAACCCGATCACCATCGACGTGTACCCCAAGCCGATCCCGCTGGCGTTCTGGCTGCCGGTGGTGCTGGTGCTGCAACTGGTGGTGTTGCTGGTGTGCACAGGCATCGCCGTGCGCCTGGCCCTGCGCCCCCTCACCCGCCTGGCCCGCGCCGTCGAAACCCTGGACCCCAACGCCCACCCGACCCCGCTCGACGAAAACGGCCCAAGCGAAATCGCCCACGCGGCCGCGGCGTTCAACGCGATGCAAAAACGCATCGCCGAATACCTCAAGGAACGCATGCAGATCCTCGCGGCCATCTCCCACGACCTGCAAACCCCCATCACCCGCATGAAACTGCGCGCCGAATTCATGGACGACTCCGTGGACAAGGAAAAACTCTGGAGCGACCTGGGCGAGATGGAACACCTGGTCCGCGAAGGCGTGGCCTACGCGCGCAGCGTGCACGGCGCCACCGAAGCCAGCCACCGCATCGACCTCGACGCCTTCCTGGACAGCCTGGTGTTCGACTACCAGGACATGAACAAACAAGTCAGCCTGGCGGGCAAAAGCGCCGTGGTCCTGGACACCCGCCCCCATGCCTTGCGCCGCGTACTGGTCAACCTGGTGGACAACGCCCTCAAATTCGGCGGCACCGCCCAACTGCAAGTGGGCTCCACCCCCGAAGGCGACCTGTCGATCAAAATCCTCGACCGCGGCCCCGGCATTGCCGAAGACGAACTGCTGCAAGTCATGCAACCCTTCTACCGCGTCGAAAGCTCACGCAACCGCGGCACCGGCGGCACCGGCCTGGGACTGGCCATCGCCCAACAACTGGCAATCGCCATCGGCGGCTCACTGACACTGAGCAATCGCGAAGCCGGAGGGTTATGCGCGGAAGTCAAAATCGCTTTAGAGGGATAAAAGCGGTGGAGCGGCAAGCCCTTAGTCCGGCCACCCGCCCACCGGCTCTTGATCTTGATCTGCTTTTGATCTGCTTTTGATCTTAAACGCCCCGTTAAACCACGCTGGCCGTAGGGCACACCGAGCGCCAGCGAGGTGCCGAGTGGTGGGGCAAAGCGCTTTTGGTTACTTTTGGCGCTCCTCCAAAAGTGACCCGCCGTAAGGGCGGAACCACTCTGCGCCATCCCCCAATACCGGATAAACCGCCCGCTCAGCAGGGCAAAGGAACCACCCGCAACCCCCGAACCGACTTATAAGAAAAACTCGAATAAATCTCCTTGACGCAAGGCAACGTCTGCAACACCTCCCGCGCAAACTCCCCAAACGACTCCAAGTCCCTCGCCACCACCTCCAGCAAAAAGTCATACCGCCCCGACACGTTATGGCACGCCACAATCTGCGGGATCTCCAACAACCGCTGCTCAAACGCCCGCGCAATATCCTGCGTATGACTGTCCATCATGATGCTGACAAACGCCGTCACCCCATAGCCCAACGCCTTGGGCGACAGAATCGCCTGATACCCGCTGATCACGCCGCTGTCTTCCAGGTGCTTGACCCGCCGCCAGCACGGTGAGGTCGTGAGCGACACCCGCTCTGCCAACTCCGCCACCGTCAACCGCGCATTGCCCTGCAGGGCGTTTAACAGTGCCTTGTCCGTCCGATCCAGATTTATAGGCATGCCGTGCCTCAAAAAGTCGTTTTTATTGTTTTTTGTTCCAATTTACCGGGAGATCGCCGCAAATTATGGAACATTCAGCCACGATTATAAGCATAGCATTGTAGGAAATAAGGAGCGTCAAGCCATGAAAAATAAACACAACACGTTCGGCTTTTCTACACGCGCCATCCACCACGGCTATGACCCGCAAGACCACCACGGCGCGCTTGTGCCCCCCACCTACCTGTCGGCCACTTTCGCCTTTCCCACCGCCGAATACGGCGCCGCGTGTTTTGCAGGGCAAGAGCACGGGCATTTCTACACACGTATTTCCAACCCCACCCTGGCCTTGCTCGAATCCCGCATGGCCACCCTGGAAAACGGCGAGGCCGCGGTCGCCTTCGGCTCGGGAATGGGCGCGATTGCCGCCACGTTCTGGACCCTGCTGCGCCCCGGTGACGAAGTGATCGTCAGCCAGACCCTCTACGGCTGCACCTTTGCCCTGCTGCACCACGGCATCGCTGAATTCGGCATCAAGGTCCGCCACGTCGACCTCACCGACCTGGCCGCCCTGCGCCAGGCCCTTTCACCGGCCACCCGCATGATCTACTTTGAAAGCCCGGCCAACCCCACCCTGCAACTGGCGGACATCACCGCCGTGGCCAGCATCGCCCACCAACACGCCGGTATCACCGTGGTGGTCGACAACACCTACTGCACCCCCTACCTACAACGCCCGCTGGAAATGGGCGCCGACGTGGTGGTGCATTCGGCCACCAAATACCTGAGCGGCCACGGCGACATCACCGCAGGCGTCGTCGTGAGCAACCACGCACTGGCCCAGCGCATCCGCCTGCAAGGGCTCAAGGACCTGACCGGCGCCGTGATGTCGCCACAGGACGCCAGCCTGCTGATGCGCGGCCTGAAGACCCTGGCCCTGCGCATGGACCGCCATTGCAGCAACGCGCAAACCGTGGCCGAAGCGTTGCAGGCGCACCCGGCAGTGGCCTGGGTGACTTACCCCGGCCTGCCCTCTTTCCCCCAGTACGCGCTCGCCTGCCGCCAGATGAAACAGCCCGGTGGCATGATCGCCTTTGAACTCAAGGGCGGCCTCGCCAGTGGTCGGCGCTTTATGAACGCCCTCAAGCTGTTCACCCGCGCGGTCAGCCTGGGAGACGCCGAATCGCTGGCCCAGCACCCGGCGAGCATGACCCATTCCACCTACACCCCCGAGGAGCGTGCCCATCACGGCATTAGCGAAGGGCTGGTGCGTTTGTCGGTGGGCCTTGAGGACGTGGCCGACCTGTTGGCCGACATCACCCAGGCCCTGCACCTGAGCTGCGCAAAACCCAAAGTCCGCGCCGAGCGCCGCAGCGCCCATCACGCCTGACGCAAAGGCTGCGCCTACCGTGGCGTGCCCCCCTCACCCGGTAGGCGCCTACCGGGCATTCTCCAGCGCGCGCGTCCGGCACGAAAAAAATGCACCGATAGATGGCACCCTGTACTAGCATAGGACCCGGCAGTCATGGACATCACTGCCCGTTATGCAATTGGCGGCTCGTATCAGCGCTGTTTGGCGATAAAAAAGCCCGGACTTTTCCCTTGAAACTCATGGATGAAATAATGAATCCACACCTGCTCCCCCACATTGGCAAGGTCATCGCCAGCACCGGCAGCCGGCATTTCCCGCGCCTGCTGCACGACCTGATCCTCACCCAACTGGCCGTGGACGCGACCCATATCAGCCAATTGCGCGTGAACCCGGGGCGCAATGCTCAACGCAAGCTCAGCCCGGTGTACACCGACTCCGTGCCCACCCTGGAGGAACCAGACGCCGCCGCGCAATTGCACCTCACCCGGCGCAAGGACGACTTTCGCTACGTGCTCTCGGTGTACCGCTCCTACCCCAGCGAGAATTTCTCGGCGCAGGAACGCAGCATCCTCCAGGACTTTTCGTCACTGCTGCTGCCCATGGTCGAAAAACACATCACCGCCATCCAGCCGTCTGAACACCCCGCCGGCCTTGCGCAGAACCAGGGCCTTGAAACCCTGCGCCGACGGTTTGAAGAGCGCCTGGCGCAATCGGGCCTGATCCTCTCCACCCGCGAGCTGGAAGTGTGCGTCGGCCTGCTGGCTGGGCGCACCGCCGCCGAACAGGCCGAGCAATTGGCACTCAAGGTCAACACCATCGAAAGCTACCTCAAGCGCGCCGCCATCAAGATCGGCATCAGCGGGCGCCACTCGTTGATGCGCTGGATGTATTCGGCCGAGGAAGCCGACACCCTCTAACGCCTCGGGCTTGCCACCGTCAGCCGTGTGGCAAGCCCTGCCCTTCAGTCCCGCGCCAACGCCTCGATGGGGTCCAGCCGCGCCGCATTACGCGCCGGTACAAAGCCGAACACGATCCCGATCAATGTCGAACACGCAAAGGCGGTCACGATCGAGCCCATGGAAAACACCATTTCCCATTCCTTGATGAACAGCGAAAACAGATAGCCGATGGCAAACGACAACGAGATCCCGATCATCCCGCCGATCAGGCAGACCATCACCGCCTCCACCAGAAACTGCTGACGAATATCCGACTGCCGCGCGCCCACGGCCATACGGATACCAATCTCGCGGGTCCGCTCGGTCACCGACACCAGCATGATGTTCATCACCCCGATGCCGCCCACCAGCAGCGAAATCACCGCAATCAGCGACAACAGCAACGCCAGCGAACGGCTGGTGTTCTGCACCGTCTGCATGATGCTGTCCAGGTTGTTGGTGAAAAAGTCCTTGGTGCCGTGGCGCTGCAACATCAGTTTGTTGACGTTTTCTTCCACCACTTTGCTCGGCTGGCCGTCCTTGATCCGCACGGTGATGCTGTCCAGGTGACGCTGGCCCAACACCCGACCCGCTGCGGTTTCGTAAGGCACCCACACGTTCAGCGCCTTGCTGGCGGCGAACATGTTCTTGTTGTCGGCCGTCACCCCGATCACCGTGCACGGCAGGCTGCCCACCAAAATCACCTTGCCGAGCGGGTTCACGTCCGGGCCAAACAGGCGGTTGCGCGCATTGTGGTCGATCACCACCACCTGCGCCTGGCGCCGCGCATCGCTTTCGCTGAAGGCAATCCCGGCCTCGAGCTTGAGGCCCTTGACCTGAAAATAGCGGTCGCTCACGCCGTTCACCTGCGCGTCCACATCGATATTGCGGTAACGCAACAACAGGCTGCGCCCCACCACCGGCGTGGCGCTGTCCACGTAATACAGCTGGTTCAGCGCGGTCACATCGGAGGGCAACAGCGTCTGGATCGCCGAGGCGCGGCTGTCGCCAAAACTGGTGCCCGAGAAAATATCGATGGTGTTGCTGCCAATCGCCTGGATGTCCTTGAGCACATAGCGCTTGGCGCCCTCGCCGATGGCCGAAATCGACACCACCGAGGTGATGCCGATCACGATGCCCAGCATGGTCAGCAACGTGCGCATGCGGTGAGACACCAGCGCCACCCAAGCCATGCTGAAGGCCTCCTTGAACAACCCGAGGCTGGCCACCAGGCGCCGTGCGCCGCTGCGCTTGGGCACAACCACCGCCTCGTCGGGCAGCTCCAGGCCCACGCTCTGGTTGGCGCGGTCGCTGACAATCTCGCCATCGCACACCTCGACGATGCGCTGGGCATTGGCCGCCACCTTGGGGTCGTGGGTCACGATGATCACCGTGTGCCCGGCCGCGTGCAGCTCGGCCAGGATCCGCATCACCTCCTTGCCGCTGTGGGTGTCGAGGGCGCCGGTGGGTTCGTCGGCCAGGATCACCTCGCCGCCGTTCATCAAGGCCCGGGCGATACTCACCCGCTGCTGCTGGCCGCCAGACAACTGGCTGGGCCGGTGGCTCGTATGCCCCGACAGGCCCAGCCGCGCCAGTAATTCCCCGGCCCGGCCATGGCGTTCGGTTTGCGGGGTGCCCGCGTAGATCGCAGGCATTTCCACGTTGTGCAACGCACTCAAGTGCGCCAGCAAGTGGTAACGCTGGAAGATAAAACCAAAATAGTCGCGGCGCAGCGCCGCCAATTGCTCGTCGCCCAGCGAGCGCGTCTCGATGCCGTTGATCTTGTAACTGCCGGCCGTGGCGTAATCGAGCCCGCCGAGGATGTTCATCAGCGTGGATTTACCCGAGCCCGACGCACCGATAATCGCGACCATTTCTCCGGCTTCAATCGTCAGGTCGATGCCCTTGAGTGCAATGAACTCACGCTCGCCAGCCATGAAGCTGCGGGTGATGCCCTTGAGTTCCAACAGTGGCTGGGTCATCCGTCAGCCCCCCGCCACGGCAGGCAAAGCGTCACCGATCACCACTTTGTCGCCTTCGGACAAGCCGCCGAGCACCTGCACCTTGACGTTGTTGTTGATGCCGGTCTGCACCTCGCGCATCACCGCGTGGCCCTTGGCGTCCAGCACCCGCACCGCGTAACTGCCGTTGTCATTGCGCGGGCCCAGCGCCGCCACCGGCACCATCAGTGCGTCGTCTGCGGTGTCGAGCACGATACGCACCTGCGCGGTCATGGCGATGCGCAGGCGGTGGCCGGGGTTGGGCACGTCGAACAAGGCGTTGTAGAACACCGCGGTGTTCTGCTTGGGCGTGCCGGCGGTCTGGGTGTCGAGGAAGTTCTGCGGCGCAGGCTCCGTGCCGCGCAGGGTGGCGTAGTAGCGCTTGTCCGGGTCGCCCAGGATCGTGAAGTACACCTGCTGGCCGGGGCTGATGTGAATCACATCGGCCTCGGACACCTGGGCCTTGATGGTCATAGTGTCCAGGTCTGCCAGCTTGAGCAGCACCGGGGCGAGCTGGTTGGCGATGACGGTCTGGCCTTCCTGGGTGACGATGCCGACCACATCGCCGTCGATGGGCGCGACGATGCGGGTGTAGGCCAGGTTGATTTTGGCGGTGTCGATCTGGATGTGGGCGCTTTTGATCTGGGCGTCGAGGGACGTCAGGTTGGCGCGCTGCACATCAAAGTCGGACTCGGCGGTTTCGAGGTCTTGGCGCGACACGGCCGAGTCGTCCTGCAGGCCCTGGTAGCGGCGGTACAGGGCCTGGGTTTGCTTGAGTTGTGCGGCGGTGGCGCGGCGCTTGGCTTGCAGGTCTTCTTCGTCCACCTGGGCTTTGCGCAGGGTGTTTTGCAGGATCAAGGGGTCGATTTCGGCGAGCCATTGGCCTTTTTTGACTTTGTCGCCGACTTTGACCTTGAGGGATTTGAGTTGGCCGGAGACTTGGGCGCCGACGTCGACTTGTTTGACGCCCTCGAGTAGGCCGGTGGCGAGGACGGCGTTTTCGATTTCACCGCGTTCGACGGGGGCGGTGAGGTATTGGGGGGCGTCGGCGGGGGCCTGGACGGTGTAGATGATCAGGGCGGCGGCGATGGCCAGGGTCAGGCCTAGGCCCAACTTGCGAAACTTTGACTTTTCCATAAGTGACCGTTTGGGGTAATTGGGTTGCTTACATATCCGTTATTTGGGTTGTGGCGGATGGTGGTTCCGCTCTTACAGCGGGTCACTTTTGGAAGAGCGCCAAAAGTAACCAAAAGCGCTTCGCCCCACCACTCGGCACCTCGCTGACGCTCGGTGTGCCCGTAGTCCGACATTCAATCGGGGGGCCGCCGCTATCGGCCATCCATGGCCGAGAGCGGCTAAGCCGGCGTCCTGCCGGCTTACCCCCCGATTGAACATCGGCCTACGGCCAGCGTGGTTTAACGGGGCGGCTAAGATCAAAAGCAGATCAAGATCAAGATCAAAAGCAAGGCGGCCTGAATGCCTGGTCTGTACGCAGTGCCTTTGCCCGGCTGAACACGCCGGTTGCCCACACAACAAAACAACTTGAGCCCCCGTCCCCGCTTGGGCCGGCTGCCAGGCCGGCTGCTTTTGATCTTGCTCTGGCTTTACCTGCCCCGTTAACCACGATGGCCGAACGCAGGTATTACGGAGCGGGGAAACCGGCATGGAGGCCGGTTTAGCCGCGCTGGGCCAGGGATGGCCCATCGCGGCGACCCGTGTAGGAATGCCTGCGTTCGGGCACGCCGAGCGTGAGCGAGGCGCCGAGTGGTGGGGCAGGAGCCCTTTGGTTACTTTGGGGCTCTTCCAAAGTGACCCGCTGTAAGAGCGGAACCCTAAGTCGCCGTTACCTAAATAACGGATATGCGCGCTCCCCATTATCCATCCAGGCCTCACGGCTCCACCCCCTCAAGCCACCAGGCCGCCAACCGCCGCACATTCTCCCCCTTGAGCAAGGTGAAGTGATTCCCCGGCCCATACCAAACCTGCAGGTTCTCCACATGCCCTCGCCAGCCTTCGATCATGGCCGTCTGCTCCCGCTGGTTCCCCGACGTGTCCAGCGTCGGGTCATCGGCCAGTACCAACCGCGCCACGCCCGCATACCGTCGCTGCGGGCGATACGCCGTACGCAAAGCCGTGGCATACGTGCGTGACGGCCCGTCCATGGCGTCGGCGCTGGAGCGCTGCGGCAACAGGCCAACGCTCACCATGCCGGCGTGCAGAACGCGCCGCTGGGTCACTTCGTCTTGCGCCACAAACCCCGCACGCTCGATGCCCATGGGTTTGCCCGCCGCCACTTGCATCGATTCGATCAGGCGCATCAGCGCCGCCGAGGTGGTGTAGGGCCTGCCGATCACGGTGTTGCCGCCGGGGGATTCGCTGTCGATCAGGGTCAACGAGGCCACTTCGCGGCCCTGGGCCTGTAAGCGGGTGGCCAGTTCAAACACGATCCAGCCGCCAAACGAATGGCCCACCAGGTGCACCGGGCCTTGCGGGCATTCCTGTTCCAACGCTTGCCAGTAACACTGCACCGCCGCTTCGACCCGGGCATGCGGCACGCCACGGCCGTCCAGGCCACGGGGTTGCAGGCCGTACACCGGCCAGTCGCGGCCCAGGGCGTCGGTCAGGCCGATAAAGCCGGTGACGCTGTCCCCCGCCCCTGGCACGCAGAAGACCGGCGCTTGTCCGGAGAGGCCGCCCTGGATGCGCAGCAGCGGCTGGTGCGGCGCCTCAGACACCTGCGTACACACCGCCAGTGCCTCGCTCATCGCCTGGCCCAATGCGCGGATATGCGGGGCCTGCATCATGCTCTGGTGATCGCCCGGCACTTCAACCTGGCGCAGTTGCCCCGGCGCCAGTGCGGCGTCCCAGCCCAGCGCAAAGCTGCGCACGGACAATTCAGTGGGGCGCTCCTGTGCGCTGAACAGGTGCACCGGCACCGGCATCGGGAACAGGCTGTAGTGCGCCAACGCATGGCCGTGGCCCACTTCGCGCTCAATGAAACTCAGCAGGTCGGCGTCCGACGCCTGCGCCATTTGCGTGTACAGCAGATGCCGATCGCGGCAGCGCTGCAGCAGCCCTGCAAAGTCCAGTTGTCCAATCTGCGCATCCAGTTGCGCAATGCTCGCCAACTCATCCTCACCTCCCTGTGCTGCCCAGTACGCCGAGCATTGCAATAACAAATGCCGCTTGAGTGCGTGCTCACCGCTCCAGCGCGCCTTGCCCTGGTCGGTCATGCGCGGCACGTAGCTGTCGATCAGGCCCAGGAACGCCACGGGCTCGTCCAGCCCCAGCAGTTGCATGGCCACTTCATACGCCAGCACCCCGCCAAACGACCAGCCCGCCAGGCGATACGGCCCGTGCGGCTGCACCGAACGGATAATGCCCACCAACCGCGCCGCCAGCCCTTCCATGGTGTTCAGCTGGGTTTCGCCCAGCGGTACACCGGGTAAGCCATAGATCGGGTAGTCGCCGGGCAGGTGTTGACCGAGCGCCGGGAAGTACACGTCCATGCCGCTGAACTCATGCACCAAAAACAACGGCGGCTCACTGCCACGGGTGCGCACCGGCACCAGCGCGTGATTATGCTCGGGCGCAGCGGTGCGCTGGCTCAGCAACGCCGCGATTCCCGCGACGCTGGCGTGCTCGAACAGCTCTGCCAACGACACGTGCAACCCCGCCTCTTCCAAAAGGTTGACTAGGCGGATCGCCAACAACGAATGCCCGCCCAGTTCAAAGAAGCTGTCATGGCGGCCCACCTGCGCAAGCTTCAGCACCTGCGCCCACAGCCCGGCCAAGGTGTGCTCCAGCGCGTTGGCCGGGGCTTCGAAGGCTCGGCTGGCCAAGGCCTCCAGCGGCGGCACCGGCAAGGCCTTGCGGTCGACCTTGCCGTTGGCGGTCAGCGGCAGGTTCGCCAGCCACACATACGTCGACGGCACCATGTAGTCCGGCAATTGCGCCAGCAAGTGCGCGCGCAGGGTCTCGCTGGCCGTGTCTGCGCCGGTGTAGTACGCCACCAGGCGCTTGTCCCCCGGCTCGTCTTCGCGGGCCAGCACGATGACTTCGTTGAGCCCGGCGCAGGTGGCCAGGCGTGCTTCGATTTCGCCCAGTTCAATGCGAAAGCCGCGGACCTTGACCTGGTCGTCATTACGCCCGATGCACTCCAGCAGGCCATCCGCCGACCAGCGCCCCAAGTCGCCCGTGCGGTACAGCAAGGCGTCTGCCTGTGCGCTGAACGGGTCGCGCACAAATTTTTCGGCCGTCAGCTCAGGGCGGTTCAAATACCCGTTGGCCACCCCGTGCCCGCCAATGCAGATCTCGCCGGTCATGCCCACGGGCACCGGCTGCAAGTGTGCATCCAGCACATGGACCTGGGTGTTGGAGATGGGTCGACCAATCGCCACGCTGTCGGCGTCCTCGGCCACCGCTTGCACCTCAAGTGTGGTGGCGTAGGTGGTGGTTTCCGTCGGCCCGTAGCAATGCACCAGGCGCACGCCCGGTGCGCGGGCCAACAGGCTGCGGAACGCCGCCGGGTCGGCCCGCTCACCGCCGCACAGCAGGATGCGCAACCCGGCCAGGGCGTCGGGAATCAGTTGCACGTACTGGTTGAACAGCGCGGTGGTGACAAACAGCACGCTCGCGCCGCCGTCCTTCAGGGCACGCCCGAACGCGGCCGGTTCCAGCAAGGTGGCGTGGTCGATCACCAGCACTTGGCCGCCGTTGAGCAACGCGCCCCACACGTCCATGGTGCTGGCGTCGAACGCCGGGTTGGAGGCAAACACAACGCGGTCGCGGGCGGTGAAATCGGCGTAACCGTTGTTGATCACCAACCGCAGGATGCCCCGGTGCGGCACCAACACACCTTTGGGCGTGCCGGTGGAGCCGGAGGTGTACATGATGTACGCCACGCCGTCCGACGACTGCGCCCGCTGCGGGTTGTGCGCGGGTTGCGCGTCGAGGACCAGGGTGTCCAGGTCCAGGCTGCGCACCGGGTAACTCACCGACGCGCCGCTGCGGGTCAGCAGCCAGGTGGCGCCGCTGTCTTGCACCATGAAGCCCTGGCGCTCGGCAGGCGCGTTGATGTCCAGCGGCACATAGGCTGCCGCGCACTTGAGAATGGCCAATTGGGCCACCAGCAGGTCGACCGAACGCGGCAGCAGGATCGCCACCGGGTCGCCCGGCTGCACCCCCAGGCCAGACAGGTGATGGGCGAGCTGGTTGGCGCGACGGTTCAATTGGGCGTAGCTCAACGCTTGGGCGCCCTGCACCACGGCCACCGCGTCGGGTTGCCGCTCGACCTGCGCCTCGAACACCTGCTGCACCGTCTGCGCCTGCGGGAATTCACGGGCCGTGGCATTGAAACCCCGAAGCTGCTGACGCTCAGGCGCAGGCAAAATCGGCAGTTGGCCGATGTGCGCTTCGCCGCCCTGTTCAAGCGCCTGCACCACCTGCTCCAGGGCCACGTTGAGGTAATCGCACAGGCGCTGGGCGCCCGGCCCCATGGCGTCCAGGGCAAAGTCCTCGCCCAGGTCATCCACGCTCAGCGACCAACCGTAGTTGGTGCGCTCCTGGGCCTTGAGCAGTTGCATGCCCTGCCAGGCTTCGGACACGCCGCCGCCCTGCGGCGCACTGTGGCGGTAGTTGAACAGCACATTGAACAGCGGCGTGGTCGCGGGCAACCCGCTGCAACGCTGGGCCAGCGCCAACGGCGCGTGCTCGTGGCCGAGCAATTGGGTGAGGCGCTGATGGGTAGCCAGCAGCGCCGCCTGCACGCTGTGCGCGCCCAGGTCGACGCGCAGCGGCAGGGTATTGATAAACACCCCCAGCGCCCGCTCGGCGCCCTCGCCGCCCTGCATCCGGCCCAGCAACACCGTGCCGAACACCACCTGCTCGCGCCCCGACACCTTGCCCAGTACCTGCGCCCATGCCAGATGCATCAGGCTCGCCGCGCTCACGCCGCGCTCGCGGGCCTGGCTGCGCAGGCGTCGGCTCAACAGGGGGTCAAGGGCCAGGCGCGCATGTTGTACTTCGCCGATCCCGGCGAACGGCTCGCTCGGTTCGTCGATGTCACCGAGCATCTCGCGGAAAAACGCCGCGTGTTCGTCTTCGCCCATCCCCAGGCGGGTCTGGGCCACATAGTTGCGATACGGCACCGCCGCCGCCAACTGCTCGCGGCGCGAAAGCAAGCAGGCCTGCATCTCGTGTTGCAGCACGTCCAGCGCGACGTGGTCCATCACCAGGTGATGGAACAGCAACAGCGCCACCACCCGCTCGTTGGCCGGGTCCGCGGCGTACACCAGGCGCATCAGCGGCGCCTGGCCCAGGTCCAGGCGGCAGTCTTCAAACGCGTGCTGCAACTGCTCCAGTACCTCTCCCGCCCCGGTGTCGACGGCCTCGACGCGCAGCGATGCCTGGCGCCAGACCACTTGCACTGGCTCCTCAAGCCCCTCCCAGTGCATGGACGAGCGCAAGATGTCATGCCGCTCGATCACCGCCTGCAACGCCTGTGCAAACGCCTGGAGGCGTTCGATACCGGCAAACGCAAACTGCGCCCGCAGCAGGTAGGCATCGCCCTGCTGTACCGCGCGATAGTGGTAAAGAATGCCCGCCTGCAACGGCGCCAGCGGGTAGATGTCCTGCACGTTCGCCGCACCGCCGGGAATGCTCGCGACGATGCGGTCGATGGCCGCTTGCTCCAGGCTCACCAGCGGCAACAGGTCCGGGGTGATGTGCGTGCAGTCGGCGGCGATGCGATTGGCCGGCACCGCCACTTCGCGTCCACCGCCCACCGCCGCGGCCAGTGCGGCCAGGGTTGGCTGGCCGAACAGCACTTTCACATCCGCCGACAACCCGGCGCGGCGCATGCGCCCGATCAGGCTGGCGGCGAGCAAGGAGTGCCCGCCCAGTTCAAAGAAGTTGTCGTGACGGCCCACGCGCGCAACCTTGAGCAGCTCGGCCCACAGGCCCGCCAGCAGGGTTTCGGTGTCACCGACTGGCGCTGCGTATTCACGCACGATCACCGCCTCCAGGCCCGGGGCGGGCAAGGCCTTGCGGTCGAGCTTGCCGTTGGGGCTCAGCGGCAGTGCGTCCAAATGCACGAACAACGCGGGCACCATGAACTCCGGCAAGTGTTGCAGCAGGTGCTGGCGCAGGTGGTCGATCTCGCTCGGGGTGCCGGTGTAGTAGGCCACCAGGCGGTCGTCACGGGCGATGACCGCCGCTTCGTTGACCGCTGCACACTCGATCAGCCGCGCCTGAATCTCGCCCAGCTCGATGCGCAGGCCACGGATCTTCACCTGGTCGTCGTTACGCCCCAGGTACTCGATGTTGCCGTCGGGCAGGAAGCGCCCGACGTCGCCAGTGCGGTACATCCGCCCGCCTGTGAACGGGTCCTTGAGGAAACGTTCGGCGGTCAGGTCCGGGCGATTCAGGTAACCACGGGCGACCTGTACGCCGCCGATGAACAGCTCACCCACCACGCCCAGCGGCACCGGCTGCATCTGCGCATCCAGCACGTACATACGGGTGTTGGCGATGGCCTTGCCGATCGGCGTGTTGTCCGGCGTCACCGGCCCGGTGCAGTCCCAGGCGGTCACGTCCACCGCCGCCTCGGTAGGGCCGTAAAGGTTGAACAGGCCGCTGCCCGGCAATTGCTGCTTGAAGCGCCGCACCACGCTGCCCGGCAGGGCTTCACCGCTGCACATCACGCGCACCAGCCCGGCGGCCTGGCTCACATCGCCATGGGCCAGGAACACATCGAGCATCGACGGTACAAAGTGCAACGTGGTGACGCGCTCGGCCGCGATGATTTCACACAGGTATTCGGGCTCCTTGTGCCCACCGGGGCGGGCCATGACCAGGCGGGCGCCGGTGAACAGCGGCCAGAAAAACTCCCACACCGACACGTCAAAGCTGAACGGGGTTTTCTGCAACACCGTGTCCTGCGCGGTGAGGCCGTACTCGTCCTGCATCCACAACAGGCGGTTGACCACACCGGCATGTTCGTTGATCACGCCCTTGGGCTGGCCGGTGGAGCCGGAGGTGTAGATCACGTAGGCCTGATGGCGCGCGGTCAAGCCCGGCACTTGCGGGTTGCTCGCGGGTTGATGCTGCCAGGTGACCTGGTCCAGGTCCACCACCGGCACCGTCACATCGCCCAGCAGTGCCCGTGTGGAACCCTGTACCAACAGCGCCGCCGGGGCGCTGTCTTGCAGCATATAGGCCAGGCGCTCCTGCGGGTAGGCCGGGTCCAGTGGCACGTAACCACCGCCCGCCTTGAGGATGGCGAACAGGCCAATCACCATGTCCAGCCCGCGCTCGACACAGATCGCCACGCGCGCGTCGGGCTGTACGCCCAGCTCGCGCAGGTGGTGGGCCAACTGGTTGGCCCGGGTGTTCAACTCGGCGTAGGTCAGCTGCGCCTCGCCCGCCTTGACCGCCACGGCATGGGGGGTGCGCCGTACCTGGTCTTCAAACAGGCCGTGCAGGGTCTGGTCGAGGTTGTAGCCGACGTCGGTGGCGTTGAACCCCACCAGCACGTGCTCGCGCTCCAGCGCGTCCAGCAACGGCACGTGCGCAAGCACCGCCTGATCGTTGTCGACCATGGCCTGCAACACGCGCACGAAGTAGCCGACATACCGGCGCAGGGTCGACTCATCAAACAACGCGATCGCGTATTCCAGATGGCCGCGAATGCCGTCGCGGCTTTCGCCCAGGTTCAGCGACAGGTCGAACTTGGCAAAGTGGCTCGGCTCGGCCACGCCCTCCAGGGTCAGGTCGCCCAGCGCCAGCGCGGGCGCGTCGCTGTCCTGCCAGGTCAGCAGGGTCTGGAACACCGGGCTGTGGGCCAGGCTGCGCACCGGCCGGGTGATTTCCACCACTTGCTCGAACGGCAGGTCCTGATGGGCCTGCGCCGCCAGCGTCAGCGCCTTGACCCGCGCCAGCAGCGCTTCGCTGCTCAGCTCGCCCGAGGTGTCGATGCGCACCGCCAGGGTGTTGACGAACAGGCCGATCAGCCCTTCGACCTCCACGCGTTGACGGTTGGCCACCGGCGAGCCGATCACCACGTCTTCCTGCCCGGCCAGGCGCGCCAGCAGCGAGGCCCAGGCCGTCATCATCACCATGTACAGCGTGCTGCCGTGGCGTTGACTCAAGGCTTTTAGCCCGGCGGTCAGGCGTTCATCCAGGTACACCGGCACGGTGCTGCCGGCGTAATCCTGCTCGGCCGGGCGCGGGCGGTCGGTGGGCAGCATCAGCAAGGCCGGGGCCCCGGCCAACGCGTCTTGCCAGAACTGGCTCTGGCGCTGCAACACCTCCCCGCTCAACCAACGGCGCTGCCACACGGCAAAGTCGCCGTACTGGATCGCCAGCGGCGCCAAGGGGTCGGGCTGGCCCTGGCTGAACGCTTGGTACAGCGCCATCAGCTCACGGGTGAGCACGCCCATCGACCAGCCGTCAGACACGATGTGGTGCAGGGTCAACAGCAGCACATGGTGATCGTCAGCCATCACCACCAGACGCCCGCGCAGCAGCGGGCCGCGCTGCAAGTCGAACGGCGCCGAGGCCTCACCTTGAATCAGCGCGTCGAGCACTTGCTGCGCCTGCGGGTGCTGACGCAGGTCCTGCACTTGCAGGGCCAGTACGTTTTGCGGGGCGACAATCAGCACATGGGCATCGTCGCCGTCCTGGTAAAAGCGGCTGCGCAGTGTTTCATGCCGCGCCACGATGCGCGCCAGCGCCCGCTGCAAGGCCTCGACGTGCAGCTGCCCACGCAGGCGCAGGCCGATGGGGATGTTGTAGGCGGTGTTGGCGCCTTCCATCAAGGCCAGGAACCACAGGCGCTGCTGGGCAAACGACAGCGGCTGCGGCTCGCCGCGTGGGGCGGGCAGTATGTCCGGCAAGGTGCTGCGCCCGGCCTGGGCCAGTACGTGGGCGACGGCGGCCAGTTCGGCATTGGCGAACAGCTCGCTCAAGGCCAGGTCCACCCCCAGGCGCTGGCGCACCTGGGACACCATGCGCATGGCCAGCAACGAGTGCCCGCCCAGTTCAAAGAAATGATCCTGGCGCCCGACCCGCTCCACCTGCAGCACATCGCTCCAGATCTGCGCCAGCACGCTTTCGATCTCGCCCTGGGGCGCCTCGTATTCACGGGTGAACACCGCCGCCAGGTCGGGCTTGGGCAAGGCCTTGCGGTCGAGCTTGCCGTTGGCGGTCAGCGGCAGCGCGTCGAGCTTCACGTACGCCACCGGCACCATGTAGTCCGGCAGGTGCGCCACCAGGTCGGCGCGCAGCTCGCCCACGTCCAGCGCGTCCCACTGCGGCTGCTGGATGAAATAAGCCACCAGCCGGGGTTGGCCGGGCTGGTCTTCGCGGGCCAGCACCACGGCTTCCTGCACGCCGGGAATCTGGTTGAGGCGCGCCTCGATTTCACCCAGTTCGATGCGCACGCCACGGATCTTGACCTGATCGTCATTGCGCCCCAGGTACTCCAGGGTGCCGTCGGCCAACCAGCGCACCAGGTCGCCGGTGCGGTACAGGCGGCCCGGGTTGAAGGGGTCGTCCAGGAAGCGTTCGGCGGTCAGGTCCGGGCGGTTCAGGTAGCCGCGCGCCACGCCCTTGCCGCCCACATACAGCTCGCCCGCCACGCCCAGCGGCACCGGGCGCTGCTGGTCGTCGAGCACGTACACCGTCGCGTTGGCCATGGGCCGGCCGATGTGCAGCACCTGGCCCGCCTCGACCCGGCCCGAGGTGGCCACCACCGTGGCTTCGGTGGGGCCGTAGTTATTGATCACCTCAAAGCGCTGGGCACGGGTGAACTGGCGCAGGCGGTCGCCGCCGATCAGCAGCGTGCGCAGGGTCGGGTGCTCAATGTTCTGGCTGAACGCGTATTCGGCCACCGGGGTGGGCAAAAAGCACACGTCCAACGGCTGCGCGCACCACCAGGCCAGCAGCGCGTCGATGTCTTCGGCGCCGTCGTGGGCGGGCGGCAGGTGCAGGGTCGCACCGGCGCACAGCGCGGGCCACACTTCCCAGGCCATGGCGTCAAAGCCAAAGCCTGCAACGCTGGCGGTGTGGCGCCCGGCGCACAGGTCAAAGGCGCGGCAGTGCCAGTCCACCAGGTTGGCCACGGTGTGGTGCTCCACCATCACCCCTTTGGGCAGGCCGGTGGAGCCAGAGGTGTAGATCACATACGCCAGGTGCTGCGGGGTCACGGCCACCTGCGGGTTGGCCGCCGAGTGGTGCTGCCAGGTGTAGCGGTCCAGCTGGATCACCGGCACGTCCAGTGCTGGCAGGCGTTCCAGCAGGTCCTGCTGGGTGAGCACCGCCACCGGAGCGCTGTCGGTGAGCAGGTAGTTCAGGCGCTCGGCGGGGTGCGCCGGGTCGACTGGCACGTAGCAGGCGCCGGACTTCAGGATGGCCAACAGGCCCGCCAGGGTGTCGAGCCCGCGCCGGGCAACGATGGCCACGCGGTCGTCGGGTTTGACCCCCAGCGCCAGCAGGTGATGGGCCAGCAGGTTGGCCTGCTGGTTCAGTTCGGCGTACGTCAGTTGACGGCCCTGGGACACCGCCGCGACAGCGTCCGGCGTCTGCTCGGCGCGGGCTTCGATGCGCCCGTGCAACGTGCTGCCCTGAGGGAACTCGGCCTGGCTGGCGTTGAGCGCGTACAACAGGTGCTGTTGCTCGGCGGCCGGCAGGATCGACACCTGCTCAAGCGCGGTGTCCGGCGTTTGCTCAAGGGCCGTCACCAGGTTTTCCAGGGCGGTGTGCAGGTAGTCGCAGACGCGCTGCGGGTCGACCTGGTCGCTGGCCAACAAGCTCAGGCCGAAGTCTTCACCCAGGTCGTCCACGCTCAGGGTCAGCGGGTAGTTGGTGCGTTCCTCCGAGCGCAGCGCGGCGATCCCCTGCCACGCCGACACGGCTTCGGCGCTGGCGCGCGAGGCGCTGTGCCGGTAGTTGAGCAGCGCACTGAACAGCGGCGTGGGCGCCGCCACCCCGCTGCAGCGCTGGGCCAAGGCCAGCGCGGCGTGTTCATGGCGCAGCAAGGTGGTCAGGCGGGCATGGGTGGCCTTGACGCCAGCGCGCACCTCCTGCGCCCCCAGCGTGACCCGAAACGGCAAGGTGTTGATGAAAATCCCCAAGGCGCGGTCAGTGTCGTGGCTGCCTTGCATGCGCCCCATCAACACCGTGCCGAACACCACGTGCTCCTTACCGGCCAACACCCCCAACACCCGGCCCCAGGCCAGGTGGAACAGGCTGGCGGTGCTCACACTCGCCTGCCGGGCCTGCCCGCGCAAGCGGCGGCTCAAGGCGCTGTCGAGGGTCAGGTTGAGCTCGCGGATACCGCGTGCGTCGCCCTGCACATCCTGCAAGCCGAACGGCAGCGTCGGCTCGGTGATGTCCCCCAGCATCTGGCGGAAGAAACCTTCGTGCTCCGCCTCGCTGATGCCCAGCCGGGCCTGCGCCACGTAGTTGCGAAACGGCACGGCCTGCCCCAGCGCGTGTGCGTGGCCGAGCAGGCAGGCCTGCATTTCGTGGCACACCACCTCCAGCGCGCTGTGGTCCAGGGCCATGTGGTGAAACAACAGGGTGGCGACAATGCGCCCATTGGCCGGGTCATCGGCACGCACCAGGCGCAGCAGCGGCGCCCGGGTCACGTCGAGGCGGTAGTGGCAGGGGTCGAACAACTCCTGCAACTGCGCGGCGATGTCACCGTCGGCCGGGTCCAGGTCCAGCGCCTCGACCGGCAGGCGGGCTTCGCGCCAGACCACCTGCGACGGTTCTTCCAGGCCTTCCCACACAATGCCGGTGCGCAGGATGTCGTGACGGTCCATCACGGTTTGCAGCGCCTGGGCAAACCCCTCGAAACGCTCGAGGCTGTCAAACGCGAATTGCGACTGCATCACGTAGGGGTCGCCCTGACCGGCGCTGGCGTGGTGGTACAGGATGCCTTCCTGCAACGGCGCCAGCGGGTAGATGTCCTGCACATTGACGGCGCCGCCGTCCACGGTCGCCACAATGTGGTCGATGGACATCTGGCTCAAGTTCGACAAGGTGAGCATGGCCGGGGTGATCTGGCGCGTACCGGGCACGATACCGTTGGCCGGCACCTGCAGCTTGCCGGCCGGGGTGGCCGTGTAGTCACCGGCCTTGATCAACGCGATCAGCGCCGGTTTGTGCTCACGCAGCGAGGCCAGCAAGGCCGGTTCGGTCAGCGCCTGTTTGTTGCCTTGCACCGCGAGTTGATCGCCCTTGAGCGCCAGTTGCACGTCCTTGGACTTGAGTGTCGCCAACAGTTCGGTGAGGGTCACAACACGATCTCCATTCGTTCGGTAATTGCGGCAAAACCGGCCAGGGTCGGCTCTTCGAACAGCCCCCGCACATCGGCTTCCATGCCTTCCTGACTCAAGCGCCCGATCAAGCTGACGGCCAGCAACGAGTGCCCGCCCAGCTCGAAGAAATTGTCAAAGCGCCCTACCCGCTCCACGTTCAATAGCTCGGCCCACAGCTGCGCCAGCAGGATCTCGGTGTCGCCCACCGGTGCCACGTATTCACGCACCACACCCGCGTCCAGGCCCGGCGCAGGCAGTGCCTTGCGGTCGAGCTTGCCGTTGGGGCTCAGCGGCAGCGCCTCCAGGTGCACGAACAGCGCGGGCACCATGAAGTCCGGCAGGCGCGCCAAGAGGTGCGCACGCAAGTGTTCGATGTCGGCCTGGGGGCCGGTGTAGTACGCCACCAGGCGTTCGTCGCGGGCGATGACCGCCGCTTCCTTGACCTGCGGGTATTCGGTGAGGCGCGCCTGGATCTCGCCCAGCTCGATGCGCAGGCCACGGATCTTCACCTGGTCATCGTTGCGCCCCAGGTATTCGATATTGCCGTCGGGCAGGTAGCGCCCGACGTCGCCGGTGCGGTACAGCCGCCCGCCTGTGAACGGGTCCTTGAGGAAACGTTCTGCGGTCAGTTCCGGGCGGTTCAGGTAACCCCGGGCCACTTGCACGCCACCGATGAACAGCTCGCCCACCACGCCCAGCGGCACCGGCTGCATCTGCGCATCCAGCACGTACATGCGGGTGTTGGCAATCGGCTTGCCGATCGGGGTGTTGTCGGGCACGTCCGGGCGCGAGCAGTTCCAGGCGGTCACGTCCACCGCCGCTTCGGTAGGGCCGTACAGGTTGTACAGGCCGATACCCGGCAATTGCTGCTTGAAGCGCCGTACCAGGCTGCCCGGCAAGGCTTCGCCGCTGCACATCACACGCAGCAGCCCGGCCGCCTGGCTCACGTCGCCGTGGGCCAGGAACACGTCGAGCATCGAGGGCACAAAGTGCAGCGTGGTGACCTGTTCGGCGGCGATGACCTGGCAGAGGTAGGCCGGGTCCTTGTGCCCACCGGGGCGCGCCATCACCAGGCGGGCGCCGGTGAACAGCGGCCAGAAGAACTCCCACACCGACACATCAAAGCTGAACGGGGTCTTCTGCAACACCGTGTCCTGCGCAGTGAGGCCGTATGCGTCCTGCATCCACAGCAGGCGGTTGACTACGCCAGCGTGTTCGTTGATCACCCCCTTGGGCTGGCCGGTGGAGCCAGAGGTGTAGATCACGTAGGCCTGATGCTGCGCGGT
The DNA here is from genome assembly GCF_054071325.1 of Pseudomonas sp. SDO5215_S409. NCBI lineage: Bacteria > Pseudomonadati > Pseudomonadota > Gammaproteobacteria > Pseudomonadales > Pseudomonadaceae > Pseudomonas > Pseudomonas sp. SDO5215_S409. Next base: position 218,530 of record NZ_JBSVWN010000003.1, read on the forward strand.
GAGGTCCGCCACCTGGGGGTTGGTGACGGGTTGTTGTGGCCAGTCGGGCTGGTCCAGGTCCAGCACCGGCACGCCGATGTCACCCAGCAGCGCCCGGGTCGAACCCTGTACCAGCACCGCCGCGGGGGCGCTGTCTTGCAGCATGTAGGCCAGCCGCTCCTGCGGGTAGGCCGGGTCCAGCGGCACGTAGCCGCCGCCCGCCTTGAGGATGGCGAACAGGCCGACGACCATGTCCAGCCCGCGCTCGACGCAGATCGCCACGCGCGCATCCGGCTGTACGCCCAGCGCGCGCAGGTGATGGGCCAACTGGTTGGCCCGCACGTTCAGTTCGTTGTAGCTCAACTGGGCCTCGCCCGCTTTCACCGCCACCGCATCCGGGGTGCGCAGGACCTGGGCTTCAAACAGACCGTGCAAGGTCTGGTCGAGCGGGTAATCCACCGCCGTGGCGTTGAAGTCGAACAGCACCTGCTGGCGCTCCTCGGCGCCCAGGATCGACACGCGATTGAGCGCCTGTTGAGGCGCCTGCTCCAACGCCTGCACCAACCCGGCCAAGGCCGTTTGCAGGTAGCCGCACACCCGCTGCGCGCCCACCTGGGCCCGGGTGAGCACGGCAACGTCGTAGCCATCGCCCAGGTCATCGATGTTCAAGGTCAGCGGGTAGTTGGTGCGCCCGTCGGCGGCCAGGGTCTGCATGCCTTCCCAGGCTTGCTGTGCTTCTTGGGCGCGGGTGGCGCTGCCCCGGTGGCGATAGTTGAGCATCGAGCTGAACAACGGCGACGGCGCGGCCACCCCGCTGCAACGCTGGGCCAACGCCAGGGACGCGTGTTCATGCCCCAGCAACGCCGTAAGCCGGGCATGGGTGGTGCGCACCGCGGCACGCGCGCCTTGCTCGCCCACGTCCAGGCGCAGCGGCAAGGTGTTGATGAACACCCCCAGCGCCCGGTCGGCCCCCTCGCCCGCTTGCATGCGGCCCACCAGCACGGTGCCGAACACCACGCTGGACTTGCCCGCCGTGGCGGCCAGCACCTGGCCCCACGCCAGGTGGAACAGGCTTGCGCTGCTCACCCCCAGCAGCCGGGCCTGGGCACGCAGGCGCCGGTTCAGGTCGGCGTCCAGGTGCAGGCTGTGTTCTTCGATATCGCTGCCGTCACCCTGCACATCGTGTAGGCCGAAGGGCAGCGTGGGTTCGTCGACATCGCCGAGCATCTCGCAAAAGAACCCTTCGTGCTCCTGCTCGCTGATGCCCAGGCGGGCCTGGGCCACGTAGTTGCGGTAAGGCATCGGCGTGGGTAGCGGCTCGCGATGGCCCAGCAGGTAGCCCTGCATTTCGCGCAGCACCACGTCAAACGCGGTGTGGTCCAGCGCGATGTGGTGGTACAGGAGCACCACGACCACACGCTGGTTGGCCGGGTCTTGGGCGTACATCAGGCGAATCAGCGGCGCCTGGCTGATGTCCACGCGATAACGGCGCGGGTCGAAGCGCTCATGCAGGGCGGCCAAGACGTCGCCGTGCAGTTGCACCTCTTCAACCTGCAACCGGGCCTTGCGCCACACCACTTGCAGCGGTTGGGTCAGGCCTTCCCAGACCACGCCCGTGCGCAGGATGTCGTGACGGTCCACCACCTGCTGCAAGGCCTGGGCAAAGCGCTCCAGGCGCTCGACGCTGTCAAAGGCCAGGTGGGTTTGCAGCAGGTAGGGGTCGCCCTGCTCGGCGGTGATGTAGTGGTAAAGAATGCCTTCTTGCAACGGCGCCAGCGGGTAGATGTCCTGCACGTTGGCCGCGCCGCCGGGAACCTTGGCCACCACCTGGTCAATGGTCGCCTGAGTCAGCGTCACCAGGGGCAGCATGTCCGGGGTGATGCGTGTGCACGCGGCGGCAATGCCGTTGGCGGGCACCACCACTTCGCGCCCGCTGCCCACCGCTGCGGCCAGGGCGGCCAGGGTCGGCTGGCTGAACAGCACGCGCACGTCGGCGCTCAAGCCGGCCTGGCGCATGCGTTCGATCAGGCTTACGGCGAGCAACGAGTGCCCGCCCAGTTCAAAGAAGTGGTCGTGACGGCCCACCTGCTCCACCTGCAACACCTCGGCCCAGATCCGCGCCAGGGTGGTTTCCACCTCGCCTTCGGGCGCCTGGTACTCGCGGCTGAGCAAGGCGGCCGCGTCTGGCGCGGGCAGCGCCTTGCGGTCCAGTTTGCCGTTGGCGGTCAGGGGCCACTGGGCAAGCTTCACATAGGCCACCGGCACCATCGCATCGGGGAGCTGGCCTTGCAGCTCGGCGCGCAGGTTTTCGATGTCCAGCGTGTGGTGCTCGGTGAACCAGGCCACCAAACGCCCGTCGCGCACCAGCACCACGGCCTCCTTGACGCCGTCGAGGGCGGCCAGGCGGGTTTCGATCTCGCCCAGTTCGATGCGCACGCCGCGGATCTTCACCTGGTCGTCGTTACGCCCCAGGTACTCCAGGTTGCCGTCGCCAAGCCAGCGCGCCAGGTCGCCGGTGCGGTACAGGCGGCCGGGGTGGAACGGGTCATCGAGGAAACGCTCGGCCGTCAGGTCCGCACGGTTCAGGTAACCGCGCGCCACGCCGCTGCCGCCTACGTACAACTCCCCGCAAACGCCGACCGGCACCGGGCGCAGTTGCGCATCCAGCAGGTACACGCGGGCGTTGGCCATGGGTTGGCCGATGTGCAGCGGCTGCCCGGCGTGCATGCGGCCCGAGGTCGCGACCACGGTGGCCTCGGTGGGGCCATAGTTGTTGATCACCTGGAAGCGTTGCTCCTGGGTGAACTGGCGCAGACGGTCACCACCGATCAGCAGGGTGTGCAGGGTGGGGTGTTGCGGCGCCTGGCTGAACGCGTATTCGGCCACCGGCGTGGGCAAGAAGCTCACGACCAGCGGCTGTGCGCGCCACCAGTTCAGCAATTCATCGATGTTCTCGTTGCCCACCGCGGCGGGTGGCAGGTGCAGCGTGGCGCCCACGCACAGCGCCGGCCAGACTTCCCAGGCCATCGCATCAAACCCGAAACCGGCCACGCTGCTGGTGTGGCTGGCCGCGTGCTGGTGGAAGGCTTCGTTGTGCCAGTGCACCAGGTTTTCCACGGTGTGGTGTTCCACCATCACACCCTTGGGCTGGCCGGTGGAGCCGGAGGTGTAGATGACGTAGGCGAGGTTCGCCGGGGTCAGGCCGCTGACCACCGGGTTGGTGGCCTCGGCATACTCGCCGTGCAGGTCGATGGCGTCCACGCCCACCAGCAAGTCACGGGTGCTCGCCTCGGCCAGCACCGCCACCGGGGCACTGTCGTGCAGCAGGTAGGCGATGCGCTCGGCGGGGTACACCGGGTCCACCGGCACGTAGGCGGCGCCGGCCTTGAGAATCGCCAGCAGGCCGGCAAGCATCTGCGGGCCGCGACGGCAGCAGATCACCACGCGGTCGTCGGGTTTCACGCCGCGTTGCAACAGGTGCTGGGCCAACTGGTTGGCGCGGCGGTTGAGTTGGCTGTAGGTCAGTGACTGGCCGTCCTGCACCACGGCGATGGCCTGCGGTTGGGCCTCGGCGCGGGCTTCGAACAGGCCATGCACGGTGTGGCCCTGCGGGTACGCACGAGCAGTGCCCGCACGCAGCAAGGCCTCCCGCTCGGCCAGCGGCAGAATCGCCAGTTGGTTCAGCGCCTGCTCCGGCGCTTGCTCCAGGGCCTGGATCAACTGCTCGACGGCGCTGTGCATGTAGGTGCAGATGCGCTGCGCGCCGATCTGCTCCACCGCCAACACGGTGAACCCGAACCCTTCGCCCAGGTCATCCACGCTCAGGGTCAGCGGGTAGTTGCTGCGCTCTTCGCCGCCCAGCAACTGCACGCCTTGCCAAATGCCCTGGCCGTCACGCGCCATTTCAGCGGGGGTGCTGTGGCGGTAATTGAGCAAGGCGCTGAACAACGGCGTGCCCGCAGCCACACCGCTGCAGCGCTGGGCCAGGGCCAGCGAGGCATGTTCATGCCCCAGCAAGGCACTGAGCTGTTTGTGGGTGGCCTTGACCCCGGCGCGCACCCCGTGGGTGCCCAGCTCGACCCGCAACGGCAAGGTGTTGATGAACATGCCCAGCGCCCGGTCGGCGCCGTCGCCCGCCTGCATGCGGCCCATCAGCACGGTGCCGAACACCACGTCATCGCGGTTCGACACCAGCCCCAGCACCTGGGCCCACGCCAGGTGCATCAGGCTGGCGGCGCTCACGCCCAGTTGGCGCGCCTGTTCACGCACCCGAGCGGCCAGCGCCGGGTCCAGTGGCTGTTCGGCTTCTTGGATGTCGCGCCCGTCGCCCTGCACGTTTTGCAAGCCGAACGGCAGCGTGGGTTCATCGACCTCGGCCAGCATCTGGCGAAAGAACGCTTCGTGCTCTTGGGTACTCACGCCCAGGCGCGCCTGGGCCACGTAGGTGCGAAACGGCGCGGCGGCCGGCAACTGCGCGTGCTCGTCCAGCAAGAATGCGCGCATTTCCTGGCCCACCACTTCCATCGCCGTGTGGTCCAGCGCCAGGTGGTGGAACAACAGGATCGCCACCACCCGCTGGTGCTGCGGGTCTTGGGCATAGACCATACGCAGCAGCGGGCCCTGGGTGATGTCGAGGCGGTAGTGACGGGCGTCGAAACGCGCGTGCAACTGGCCGAGGATGTCACCATCAGCCGGGTCCAGCGGCACGTGCTGCACCACCAGTTCGGCCTCACGCCACACCACTTGCACCGGCTGGTCCAGGCCTTCCCAGACCACGCCCGTGCGCAGGATATCGTGACGGGCCACCACCTGTTGCAGCGCGCCCATGAACGCGTGCAGGCGCTCGGTGCTGTCAAACGCCATGCGCGATTGCAGCAGGTACGGGTCGCCCTGTTCGGCGCTGAGGTGGTGGTAAAGAATGCCTTCCTGCAACGGCGCCAGCGGGTAGATGTCCTGCACGTTCGCCGCGCCGCCCGGCACGCTGGCAACGATGCGGTCGATGGCCGGCTGGTCGAGTTGCACCAGGGTCAGCATCAACGGCGTGATGTGCCGGCAGCCCGCCGGGATGCCATTGGCCGGTACGCGGATTTCACGCCCGCTGCCCACCGCAGCCGCCAGCGCCGCCAGGCTTGGCTGGTTGAACAGCACCCGCACATCGGCGCTCAAGCCCGCCTGACGCATGCGCTCGATCAGGCTCACCGCCAACAGGGAATGCCCGCCCAACTCAAAGAAATGATCATGGCGCCCTACCCGCTCAAGCTTGAGCAGGTCTTGCCAGATCTGCGCCAGCAGGGTTTCCACCTCGCCTTCGGGCGCCTCGAAACCGCGGCTGAGCAACGCGCTGTGGTCCGGCACCGGCAGGCCCTTGCGGTCGAGCTTGCCATTGGCGGTCAACGGCAGCAGTTCCAGCCACATATACGCGCTGGGCACCATGTAGTCCGGCAACTGGCCTTGCAGGTGCGCACGCAGGGCTTGGGCGTCCAGCGGCGTGGCGGCGGTGTAGTAGGCCACCAGGCGCTTGTCGCCGGGTTCGTCTTCGCGGGCCAGCACCACGGTGTCCTTGATGCCTGTGTAGGTGGCCAGGGCGGTTTCGATTTCGCCGGGTTCGATACGGAAACCACGGATTTTCAACTGATGGTCGTTGCGCCCCTGGTACAGCAAGGTGCCGTCGGCCTGCCAGTTGGCCAGGTCGCCGGTGCGGTACAGCAGGCCGTCACCGAACGGGTCGACGATGAATTTTTCGGCGGTCAGTTGCGGCTGGTTCAAGTACCCCTTGGCCACGCCCGCGCCGCCGATGTACAGCTCACCGACCACGCCCAGCGCCACCGGCTGCTGGCGCGCATCGAGCACATAGGCCCGCGCATTGCCGATAGGGCCACCAATGGGAATGCTGCCCTCGCCCACCGCCTTGATTTCAAAGGTGGTGGAGAACGTGGTGGCTTCGGTGGGGCCGTAGCCGTTGAGCAAGTGCTGGGGCGCGCCGTGTTGCAGTACGCGGCTGATGACCTGCGGGTCGAGCACGTCGCCGCCCACGATCAGGTAACGCAACTGGCGCAGCACCGGCATCATCGCGTCGGCGTACTGGTGGAACAGGCCTGCGGTCATCCACAACACGCTGACGGACTGCTCCTGCAACAGGGTGGCAAACGCCGCCTGGGACAACAGCGTGGCGTGGTCGACCACCACCACGCAGCCGCCGTTGAGCAACGGTGCCCACACGTCCAGGGTGCTGGCGTCGAACGCCGGGTTGGAGGCAAAGGCCACGCGGTCGCGGAAGTTGAACTCGGCGTAGCCGTTGTTGAGCACCAGGCGGCTCACCGCCCGGTGCGGCACCTGCACGCCTTTGGGCGCGCCGGTGGAACCGGAGGTGTACATGATGTAGGCCACCGCTTCGCTGGACTGGGCCAACTGCGGGTTGAACGAGGTTTGCGCGTCCAGGTTCAACGCCGTCAGGTCGCGCAGCACCAGCCGGGCGTGGCTGTCTTGCACCATGAAGGCCTGGCGTTCGGCAGGCGCGTTGATGTCCAGCGGCACGTAGACCGCCGCACACTTGAGAATCGCCAGCTGGCTGACCAACAGTTCCATGGAGCGCGGCAAGGCAATCGCCACGCTGTCCCCCGGTTTCACACCGTGGTCGATCAGGTAATGGGCCAGGCGGTTAGCGCGGCGGTTGAGGTCGTGGTAGCTCAGGGAGTCGCGGCCATGCACCACCGCCACCGCGTCCGGCGTGGCCTGCGCGCGGGCTTCAAACAGCTGGTGCAGGGTTTTGTCCGCCGGGTAGTCGCGGGCGGTGGCGTTGAATTCGACCAGCAGTTGGTGGCGCTCGGCCGCTGGCACGATCGACACGCTGTGCAGCGCGGTGGTCGGCGCCTGTTGCAGCGCACTCACCAGGTTGCGCAAGGCGGTGAGCATGTAATGGCCCACGCGCTGCACGTCCACTTCGGCCACGCCTTGTACGGTCAGGGCAAAGCCTTCGCCCAGGTCATCGACGTTGAGCACCAGCGGGTAGTTACTGCGCTCTTCGGAGCTGAGGATCTGGATACCGGCGCCCGCGAACGGGCTGTCGCCCGGTGCTTCGCCCGGCGCGCTGTGGCGGTAGTTGAGCAAGGTGCTGAACAGCGGCAACGCGCCCGACACCCCGCTGCATCGCTGGGCCAGCGACAAGGAGGCATGTTCGTGCCCCAGCAATTGCGCCAGCCGCGCATGGGTGGCGCGCACCCCGGCCTGCACGCCCATGGCGCCCACGTTGACCCGCAGCGGCAAGGTATTGATAAACATGCCCAGCGCGCGGTCGGCGCCCTCACCGGCCTGCATGCGGCCCAGCAGAACGGTGCCGAACACCACGTCTTCCTGCCCCGACACCTGGCCCAGTACATGGGCCCAGGCCAGGTGCACCAGGCTGGCGGTGCTCACGCCCAGTTGCCGCGCTTGCTCGCGCAGGGCCAGGCTCAGGGACGGCTCCAGCGGCAGGTGCGCCTCTTCGACGCCGCTGCCGTCGCGGTTGACGTCCTGCAGCCCAAACGCCAGGGTCGGTTCGTCGATGTCCTTGAGCATGTCGCTGAAGAACGCTTCGTGTTGCGCCTGGCTCACCCCCAGGCGGGCCTGGGCCACGTAGGTGCGGTACTGCACCGCGTCCTGCAAGCGATGGGTGTGCCCGGCAAGGCTGGCGCTCATTTCCTCCACCAGCACCTGCAGTGCGGTGTGGTCCAGCAGCATATGGTGCAGCAGCAACATGCCCACGTAGCGGCCGTTCTGCTCGGCGTAGGCGAAGCGCATCAGCGAGGCGCGGGTCAGGTCCAGGCGGTAGTGACGCGGGTCGAAACGCTGTTGCAACTGCACCAACGCATCGGCTTGCGCGCAGGCGTCAATCCGCTCCACCGCCAGCGGCGCCTGGCGCCACACCACTTGCACCGGCTCGTCGAGGCCTTCCCAGACAATGCCGGTGCGCAGGATGTCATTGCGTTCGATCACGCTTTGCAGCGCATGGATAAAGCCGTCCACCGCCTCCTGGCCGTCAAAGGCGAACTGCACCTGCAATACGTAGGGGTCGCCCTCGGCGGTCGCCAAGTGGTGATACAGGATGCCGGCCTGCAACGGCGCCAGGCCGTAGATGTCTTGCACATTGCCGACACCACCCGGCACGCCTGCGACGACAAGGTCGATGGCCGCCTGGTCGAGGTCGACCAATGGCAGCATGTCAGGGCTGATGTGACGAGTACCGGCGTGGATCAGGTTGACCGGCACCGGCACCTCGCGCTGCCCGCCCACCGCCCCGGCCAGCGCGGCCAGGGTGGGCTGGCCGAACAGCACGCGCACGTCGGCGCTCAGTTCTGCCTGGCGCATGCGCTCGATCAGTTTGACCGCCAGCAGCGAATGGCCACCCAGCTCGAAGAAGTTGTCTTGGCGCCCCACCTGTTCGATGTTCAGCAGGTCTTGCCAAATCGCCGCAATGGCCTGTTCCACCGCGCCTTGCGGCGCCTCGTAACCGCGCCGCGCCAGGGCGTCGGCGTCGGGTGCGGGCAGGGCCTTGCGGTCGAGTTTGCCGTTGGTGGTCAACGGGAAATGGTCCAGCAGGACAAAGGCGGCAGGCACCATGTACTCAGCCAGCGACAGTAGCAGGTGATCACGCATCGCCGCCGCGTCAATCGCCTGGTCGGCAATCACATAGGCCACCAGGCGCTTGTCGCCCGGCGTGTCTTCGCGGGCGATCACGACTGCTTCGCGCACACCGGCGCAGGTGGCCAGGCGCGCTTCGATCTCGCCCAGTTCGATACGGAAACCACGGATTTTCACCTGGTCGTCATTGCGCCCCAGGTATTCGACGCTGCCGTCGGCCAGCAAGCGGCCAAGGTCGCCGGTCTTGTACAGGCGCTGGCCGCTGGCCGGGTCGTCCAGGAACCGCTCGGCGGTCAGTTCGGCGCGGTTCAGGTAACCCCGCGCGACGCCCGCCCCACCCACGTACAGCTCGCCCACCACGCCGTGGGGCACCGGCTCGCGGCGCGGGTCGAGCACGTACAGTTGCAGGTCGGGAATGCGCACGCCAATCGGGCTCACGCCCACCAGGTGTGCGTCGGCCGGTTGCAGCGCGCGGTAGGTCACGTGCACGGTAGTTTCGGTGATGCCGTACATGTTCACCAATTGGGTGCCGCCGTTGGTGACGCGGGCGTACCAGGGTTTGAGAATGCCCGGCTCCAGGGCCTCGCCGCCAAAGATCACCTGGCGCAGCGAGTGCACCTGAGCGCTGCGCGCTTGTGCGGCGATCAGCTGGCGGAACGCGCTGGGCGTCTGGTTGAGGACGCTCACGCCCGCTTCACAGAGCAGCGCGTAGCACTCGTCTGGCGAGCGGCTGACCAGTTGCGGCACCACCAGCAATTGCCCGCCGTGCATCAGTGCGCCCCAGATCTCCCACACGGAAAAGTCGAAGGCAAACGAGTGGAACAGCGCCCAAGTGTCGCTGGCATTGAAGTGAAACCAGTGCTCGGTGGCGCTGAACAGACGCGCGACGTTGCGGTGCTCGATCATCACGCCTTTGGGCAGGCCGGTGGAGCCGGAGGTGTAGATCACGTACGCAAGGTTTGCCGGGGCAAGCGCCACGTCCGGGTTGGTCAGGGGCTGCTGGGGCAAGTGGTCGAGGTCGATAGCGGCCAGCTCACCCACCCGGTGGCGGGTATTGCCTTGCACCAGGACTGCGACGGGTTCGCTGTCGCGCAGGGTGTAGGCGATGCGTTCTTGCGGGTACGCCGGGTCAATCGGCACGTAACCCGCACCGGCCTTGAGGATACCCAACAGGCCGATAATCATTTGCGGGCCACGCTCCACGCAGATCGCCACGCGATCATCGGGGCGCACGCCCTGCGCGAGCAGGTGGTGAGCGACCTGGTTGGCGCGCTCGTTCAGTTCGCGGTAACTCAGGCGCAGGTCTTCATAACGCACGGCGATGGCGTCGGGGCGTTGTGCGGCGTGGGCTTCGACCTGACGGTGGATCAGGGCGTCGTCGGCAAACGACTGCACGGCGGTGTCGAGCAAGTGCGCACGCTCGGCGGCGGGCAGCACGTCAAGGCTGTGCAGCGGCGCGTCCGGCGAATGCTCCAGAGCCTGTGCCAGGCTGTGCAGGGCGGTGTGCAAGTACGCCGCGATCCGCTGGGCGCCGATGGCCGTGTCCACCATGACGGTGAGGGCAAAGTCTTCACCCAGGTCATCGACGTTGACGGTCAGTGGGTAGTTGGTGCGTTCTTCAGCGCCCAGCACCTGGATGCCTTCGGCGATCTCGATGATCGCCGCGGTGTCGCCTGCATCACTGTGACGGTAGTTGAGGATGGCGCTGAACAACGGTGTGGGCGCGGCCACGCCGCTGCAACGCTGCGCCAGCGCCAGCGAGGCGTGCTCGTGGTTGAGCAGCGCGGTGAGGCGTGCATGGGTGGCCTTGACCCCGGCGCGCACGCCTTGCTCGTTGACGTCCACCCGTAGCGGCAGGGTATTGATGAACATGCCCAGCGCCTGGTCGGCGCCCTCCCCGCCGCCCATGCGGCCGAGCATCACGGTGCCAAATACCACGGCTTCGCGGCCAGACACCTTGCCCAGCACCTGGGCCAACGCCAGGTGCATGAGGCTGGCGGGGCTCACGCCCAGCGGGCGCGCCTGGGCGCGCAAGCGGCGGCTCAGGTCGCTGTCCACCGGCAAGCGGATTTCTTCGATGCCATGGCCGTCACCCTGCACATCTTGCAGGCCAAACGGCAGCGTCGGCTCGTCGATGTCCGCCAGCATCTCGCGGAAAAACGCCTCATGCGCCTGCTCGCTGACGCCGTGGCGCACCTGGGCGATGTAATCGCGAAACGGCACAGGCGCACCGGCCTGGTCGGCCCTGCCGCCAAGGTGCAGCTGGATTTCGCGGCGCACCACGTCCAGCGCGGTGTGGTCGAGGATGGTGTGGTGGAACAGCAGCATGGCGACCACGCGTTGGTTGACGCGGTCCTGGCTGAACACCAGGCGCAGCAGCGGTGCCTGGCCCAGGTCCATGCGGTAGTCACGCGCGTCGAAACGCGCCTGCAGTTGGGCCATGGCATCGCCCGCGGCCGGCTCGAACGGTGCTTCTTCGCAGGCCAGCGTTGCCTTGCGCCACACCACTTGCAGCGGTTCGTCGAGGCGGTCCCACACCATGGAGGTGCGCAGGATGTCATGCCGGTCGATGACCCATTGCAGGGCCTGGGCAAAGGTGTCCAGGCGCTCACGGCTGTCAAACACGAACTGCGCGTGCAGCACGTAGGGGTCGCCCTGGTGCGCCGAGAGGTGATGGTAAAGCATGCCCTCCTGAAGCGGCGCCAGGGGGTAGATGTCTTGCACATTCGCGGTCCCGCCGGGAATGCTGGCGACGATGCGGTCGATGGCCGGCTGGTCGAGTGACACCAGCGCCAGCATGTCCGGGGTGATGCGATAGGCCGGGCTCAGCCAGTCGCCGCCGTGGCGCGCAACCAGTTCAAGCAGTTGCGGTTTGTGGGCCACCAGTTGGTCCCACAACGCATCGTCCAGCGCGTCGTCGTCCCCCAGGATGATCAAGTCGCCTGCGTCCATTTGCAGGCGAATCGGGTGGGTGGAAAGAGCTGCCAATAGTTTGCTGAACTGCATGGGAAACCTGCTTTGGGAGTCGGATACGTGTTAGGAGAAAAGTCCGTTTTCAGCTGTCGCGTAAGAGCTCGAAAAACGAGTGCGTGTCGCGGGGGCGCCCTTTTTTCTTAAAGATACGGGCACAGCCAGAGCCCGACGGGCACTGCGCTGGAGAGGGAAAGTAGAGGATTCAGCGGGCAGGGCGTGACATGGTAAGCGGGGACAAGCGGGGGATACGGATCAGTGGGTTGCGGCCAACCGCGACCTGTCCGTCAGGCCCGCCTGCTCATGGCAGGCGGGGGCCATACACAGCACGGCGTGGCTCAATTGAGGAATTCAAGGCCACGCGCATCAATCACCGGCACGTTCTCCAGCAGGTAGCGCTTGAGGCTTTCCAGCGTGGGGTTTCTGTCGCTGCGGGCGGGCCATACCAGGTAGTAGCTGTCGCCGGTGCTGATAGCCTTATTTGAGGGCAGCACCAGGGAGCCCTTGACCAGTTCTTCTCCCACCAGCGCCAGGTCGCCAATCGACACGCCGCGCCCCTGGATAGCGGCCGAGATGCCCAGCTCCAGGGTGTCGAAAATCTTGCCTTTCTGCCAGGACACCGCCGCGATCAGGCCCACGCGTTCCAGCCAGCGCTGCCAGTCCCGGCGGTCGCGGGAGGGGTGGATCAACTCGGCGGAAAACACGCCCCCGCTGCTCTGCCCGTATTGCTCGAGCAACCCCGGCGCGCACACCGGAATCAGCCACTCGTCAAACAGCTTGATGGACTCAAGGTCGCTGGAGAAACGCCCGTCCCCCAACAGCACCGCACAGTCGAAGGGCTCGACGTCGAAGTTGACGAAGTCCACATCCATCCATTCACTGGACAGCTGCACCTGCTCTTCCAGCTCCAGAGTGTTGAACTCATCCAGCGCGTGCAGCAACCAGCGCATGGTCAGGGTAGAAGGCGCCTTGACCCGCAGCGATTTTTCCTTGCGGCTGGTGGTGGTGCACGCGTGTTCGATCAACCGAAAGCCGATCTTGAGTTCCTGCGCCAGCGAACGCCCGGCCTGGGTCAGGAAAATCTTCGGGCCCTTGCGATCGAACAGCGGGTAGCCAAAATGCTCCTCCAGGGTTTTCACATGTCGGCTCACGGCACTCTGGGTAATGAACAGATGATCCGCAGCCTGAGTGAAAGAGCCGAAACGCGCTGCCAGTTCGAACGCACGCAACGCGTAGAGCGGCGGTAGCCGGCGCGCCATGTGATCCAGCGCATCATGACTCATATTCATCCTTACCCTACCTTTTTTTCTGTTTTTAAAAACAGTGGCTTTGCCAAATAATAAATAACACTAATAAGCGACAAGACTTATGACGCGCCCACGCAGGCCAGGTCGTTTATCCACCTTCTTTGCGTATCGCATGCCCCCCTCTGCGACCTCCCATGCATTTCAAACACAGCAGATCATTTATCATGCCCGACTTTAACCACTTCCTTTCTTCCAGCATCACCCATGCAAAACTGGATCAAGCGATAGAATCAACCATCCTCAACTTCCGACTGTTCGGTAATAAGAAAGGCTTCCTCCACCTGGAAAATCTCGCCATTGGCGATATTCCCCCTACACCCAAAAGTCGTGCTGGCCTGCAAAAAACCTGTCACATCAGTGAGCAACTAATTCTTAAAGCCACGGCGATGCTGGGCGACCCGATTGGCTATGTACAAGAGTCGAATGGCGCCATCATCAACAATTTCTTCCCCCAAAAAATTCACTCTAAAGAAGCCAACTCCGACAGTTACGACTGTGAACTTGAGTTGCACACCGAAAACGCCTTTCACGCCGTTTCCCCCGACTACCTCTTGCTGCTGTGCCTGCGCCAGGACCCCGGCGCCAATGCCGCCACCTTCATCAGCTCCATCGACGGCATCCGCGACATCCTCAGCGCCGACGACATCCAGTATTTCCACGAGGAAAAATACAATTTCCTGTCGGACTACGGCGCCACCGAGAAAAACTGCCGCATCGACATCGGCCAAAAACAGACCGTTCTCTACGGCGACCCCGAGTCCCCTTTCTTTCGGTTCGACCCCCAATTCATGGTTGCCCGCAGCAGCCACGCACAACTCAAGCTCGACACCTTGCGCAAAGCCGCCTGGGAAGTCGCCGAGCCTGTGCGCCTAAAGGCTGGCGATTTGCTGATTATCGACAATCGCAAAACCGCCCATGCCCGCAGTGCCTTCTCCGCCAGCCTGGATGGCAGTGACCGCTGGATACAGCGGACCTTCGCAGTGGCGGGCTACCGCTACTACGCACAAAAACTTGGAAAAAATCACCGCGTACTGGACCTGGTAACCACTCTATGACCGCGCTGCACCTGACTTTTGCCCTAGCCGTATTTTTCCTGATTGCCTCGCCGGGCCCGGTGGTGGCGTTGGTCATTTCCGACGCCAAGCACGCCTGGCCCGCCGCAACCATCACCGGCGGCGTCCTGTCTGCCCAGTTGTTGCTGCTGATCACGCTGGTGCTCATCTATACCGCCCTGGACATTAGCCCGGTGCTGCTCAACTGGGGCCAACTGATGGGCGGGCTGTACCTTGCCTGGCTGGGCATTTCCAGCCTGTTCAGCAAGGCCGGCGGCCTCTCGGAAGCTCAATACAGCCAGCGTCACTTCTTCTGGCGTGCCCTCAAGGTCGGCCTGTCGAACCCCAAGGACATCCTGTTTTTCCTGGCGTTTCTGCCAGGTTTCATCGAGCCCGAGGCCAGTTTCATCAAACAGGGCCTGGTGCTCGCATTGATCTGGGGGGTCATCGACATTTCCATCTTGCTGGTTTACGGCGCGCTTTCCCGGCAACTGCTGTCCCACGGTGCCGTACAAAAAATCGTGGCCAAGGCACCTGGTGTTTTCCTGCTTGCCATCGGTGTGCTGTCCAGCTGCATGGGCCTGCAAAAACTGATGGAGGCCTGATGAGGGCGGCGGCCAATGATATCAGTGAGCCACCACCAAAATTCATGCTAGGACACGCGTCACAAACATGCAACAGCCCCCTGGATTTTGTTGTGCCTGCAAGCCCCGCGGGGCTTGCCCTACCCCTTCCCTACCCGAACCTTGAAGGTAAAAAGATGAACTCACAAAGTCTGTTTCCGAGCATCGGTAAAGTCATCGCCAGTACCGGCAGCCGTAATTTCCCTCGCCTGCTGCACGATCTCATCGTCACCAAATTGCCCGTCGACGCCACCCACATCAAACACCTGCGGGTCAAAAGCCCGGCGGTGCCGGACACCGACGAGATGGACGTGATCGACGAAATCGATCAGGCCAATGTCGCGTCAATGATCATCGACCGACTGGACTGCGACCGCAGCCGCTATCAGCGCCTGGCCGATTTTTCTTCGTCCCTGACGACCAGTGAACAAAGCGACATTCCTTCTATCGCCTTCAAGTCCCAATTGCACCTGGCCTCACGCAAAAACGACTACTGCTTCATCATTTCGATCTACCGCAAACCCCTGGCGGGCGACTTCTCGGCCCAGGAGCAGATTATCCTCAAGGACCTCTCGTCCTTGCTCTTGCCGCTGGTAGAGAAACACATTAACGCTATAAATCCTCAGGCCATGAGCGACAAAAATATCCGCGTTGATCGGCCTGTCCCTGAAAACAGGGACATTCATACCCTGGAAAAGCGTTTTGAAGCCCGCCTGCTGCAATCGGGCCTGACCTTGTCCAACCGCGAAAAAGAGATTTGCACCGGGCTACTGGCCGGGCGCACGGCACCGGAGCTGGCAGAGGCGTTATCCCTCAAAGTCAATACGGTGGAGAGCTACCTGAAACGCTCGGTGATCAAAATGGGCATCAGTGGCCGGCACTCGCTTATCCGCTGGATGAACGCAGAGCCCTCTTCGCCGACGCTGGCGGCCGCTGCACGGTGATATAACCGGTTCAGATACACTGCCCGACTTCTCTTATAAGCACACCCGTGATCGTTTTATTAAATCGCCTGCCTTTTAGCCAAAGATGCTTGCATTCTGCTATTAACGCGATTCTTTTGAAACCAAACTTTCATGGCTTTATTACTTAACTTTCATCCTTTAATGCTTTTACTCACTTTTACGCGACGGCCTGTTGATGACGTAGATTTCAGGGACACTCCCTGCCGGAACAAATAGCGATAAAGACCGTCTTCCTGCACACTAAAATACGGTCAAAAGCTATCCCGACAACGCGAACTTATCGCCCTGTTCCGATAACTATCTGGCTCAAGTTTGTGCTACTGCGCCACTCGTACAGCTTTAATAACACAGTGACCGTTTTTAATCTTAAAGCGACATTTTGTTATCGCTTTGCGTCGGCGTCTCTTGTTCCGTCAACTATACAGTGCTGCTCTTTTCGGCAGCCGATGAGTGCATGAATATGGAAGAGCTCAGTTATCTGAAAAAAATCGAGTCCAATGCGCGAACCTATGCAGCCACGTTCCAGCGCCTGTTCGTCAGCGGCAAGGGGGTGTGGGTCAAAGATGCCCAGGGCAAGGAATACCTCGATTGCCTGGCCAACGCCGGCACCCTGGCGCTGGGTCACAACCCGCCGGCCGTCAAGGAAGCGGTGCTGGACTTTCTGGGCACCGATCAGTTGCAGCAGGCACTGGACCTGTCCACCCCGGCCAAACATGCCTTTGTCCAGGAACTGTTCTCCCAATTGCCACCGGCCATGCGCGACACCAGCAAAATCCTGTTTTGCGGCCCCAGCGGCTCGGACGCAGTGGAAGCGGCGATCAAGCTGGCCCGTCATCACACCAAACGCTCGGCATTGATGGCTTTTCACGGTGGCTATCACGGCATGACCGCGGGCGCCCTGTCGGCCATGGGGAACCTCAACCCCAAAAGCATCAATAATGTCACGGCGCAGAACACTCACTTCCTGCCGTTCCCCTACCGCTTCCGCTGCCCCTTTGGCACCGATGGCCGCCAGACCGACCAACTGTCGATCGACTACATCCGCACCGTATTGACCGACCCCGAAGGCGGCGTGACCCGCCCCGCCGCCGTCCTGGTGGAAGTGGTACAAGGCGAAGGTGGCTGCATCCCCGCCTCGGCCCAGTGGTTGCGTGCCCTGCGCGAAATCACCCGGGAACTGGGCATCGTGCTGATCATCGATGAAGTACAGACCGGCCTTGGCCGTACCGGCACCACCTTCGCCATCGAGCATGCCGGCATCGTGCCCGACATCCTGGTGCTGTCCAAGGCCATCGGCGGCGGCTACCCGCTGTCGGTGATTGTCTACGCCGAGCACCTGGACACCTGGGGCCCGGGCATGCACGCCGGGACCTTCCGTGGCAATCAGATCGCCATGGTCGCGGGCCGCGCCACCTTGCGCCACGTCCAGCAAAACGGGCTGGTGGCCAACGCCGCCGAGCGGGGCCAACAGCTGATGGAAGGTCTGCGCGACATCGCCTTGCGCCACCCCCAGATCGGCGATGTGCGTGGCCGTGGCCTGATGCTGGGCGTGGAAATCACCAAGCCCGGCAACGATGAGCGCCCAGGCCAGGGGGACGGTGTACTGGCCCGCGCCATCAAGCTCAATTGCTTCGATAACGGCCTGATCATCGAGACCGGCGGCCGTCATGGTTCGGTCTTGCGCTTCCTGCCTGCGCTGACCATTACCGAGGCCGAAGTGGGCACTGTGCTCGACCGCTTTGAAGATGCGATCAGCACCGCCACCGAACACCGCTTGCATGTGGTCGGTCAAAGCGCCTGATCACAGGCCGTGAAAAAGCCCGCCACCGGTCACGATTGGCGGGCTAATGAGATGGTCACCCCCAACACCCTGTGAGGGCTACGCTTTCACGGGGT